>SHLU01000057.1 GCA_004282995.1 Sphingomonadaceae bacterium | reverse complement strand
GCAGACGGCGGCGGTGGTGGGGGAGGCGGCGTGGGTGTCGCTGCCCGCTCGATAATGCGTGGACGGCGCCGCGTACGCGAGAGCGGGTCTGCAGCAACCTCGCGGCGTGCCGAGCGTACGGTGCGTTCAGCTTCCCTGCGCGAAGGGGTCGCCACTACCACCTCCTCATCGTCCAGTTCTGTCGCAACTTCTGCCCGCGAGCTTGCTTCTACCGCCGCTCTCGGTCCGAGTGGCGCGCCCGATGGGGCAAGGTCTTCATCCGCGTTGCGCGACCTCCGTTCGGGTGGCGTTTCAGCAACCACCAATGCGGCAATCCGCGGATCGTCGCGTCCAATGCGGCCAGCGGTCGGATAAATGCCCAGATTGCCGGCGGCTGCCTGCTGGGCCTTGGTCAGACGCGGCATGAAGCGCAGGTAGTCCTCGATCCGGCGCGCCATGTCGCGGGGCATGACCGCTTCGGCAATGGCTACGGCCTCATCAGCCCGCCCTAGTATCGCTAGGCCGAAAGCACGCGTCCGGTAAGCGCCAAAGTCTCGGTTAGAGAGCAGCGGGCGCAAGGCTTCCTCAAACCCGCTCTCATCCCCAGCGATTGCCAGGCTGAGCGCCAAGCGCCGCACGACCTCGTCATCCGCCCGGCGGGCGCGCGCCATGCGGTATCGAGCCTGCGCTTCGCGGTTGTTGCCGACCAAGTCATAGGCGAGCCCGTAATCCCCGCTCAGACGAACGATTTCCACGCCAGCGGCTTCGGCTTCCTCAAAGAGTTTGAGTGCTTCAACCGGCCGCTGCGTTCGAACATAGGCGGCGGCCTGCCCCGCCTTGATCCGCGGATCACTGGGCGCAAGATCGTAGGCGCGGCCGAAGAATCCCATAGCCGCATCGACATCACCCAGTTCGAGCGATGCCGTGCCAGCGGCGATCAACGCATCAAGGTCCCGCGGCGAGCGGGCCAGCCGCGACAAGGCTTGTGTCAGCTCTTCGGATGCTTGCGACGGCAGGGCCTGGACTACTTCACGGCCCTGGGCGGCCGCGCCGCTCGGCCACGTCGCGGCAGCAGCGCCAGCCAGGGCTATTGCAGAGGGCAGGAAACAGATTTGTCGCATCGGCGCTTTCATCGGCGCGAGCCTATAGAACCGGTGATGAACCAGCGCAAACGAAGTCTTGCGAACAGGCGTAAGCACGCGCGAAGGCGAAATAGCCGTGCTACCCCGCCTTCGTCAGCGATTACTGGTTGTTCTGCCGGCCGAGAAAACGGGGAATGTTGACCGAACCACCGTCCTCATCGTCCTCATCGTCTTCGCTTTCGTCGTCCGTCGAGGGGGCGCTGCCTCGCGACAGGTTGGCCATACGTTCAAACAGCGTACTTCCGCCGCCGTCTCCGCCTGAACCACCCCCGCTGCCACCAGCTACGAGGCCGCGCCTGCGACCGCCACCCTGGGTGGGGGGTTCTTCAACCGGCTCATCCTTCTCTGCAAGCCGATCGGCGTCGAGCAGCAGTTCGTCGCTGCCGGAATCGTCATCGGCCGCTTCCGGCTCGGACGTCTCCTCGACATCGGTCAGGTCGAGCGCGTCGCTCCAATCGTCGTCCGCCTCGGCATCATCGTCCCCCGACTCTGCTCCAGCGCCTTCCTCGACCGGTTCGTCGTTTCCGCCTGCGAGGTCGAATTCATCGTCGCTCTCATTGCGAAGCCCGGCAAGCGGGTCAACGATGCCGTCGACATCATCGTCCTCGTCTTCGTCATATTCGTCGTCGCCGTGATCTGCCCCCATACCCGACAGGCCGGCCAGTGTTGCTGGCGCGCCATCTTCGGTCCCGGACGCGAGTTCGGGCTCGGCCACCGGCATGGTGTCGAGCGCGTCCTCACTTCCGTCGTCCGCCTCGTCTTCCTCGGGCAATTCGAGGATCGGACGCTTTGGCGGCCGCGCACCGCCGAGAGACATCGTCTGCGCACCCGGCGCATCGCGTGCCTCGCTCTGGTCGATGCCGGTGGCGACGACCGATACGCGAATCTTGCCATCGAGATCAGGATTGAAGGCCGAGCCCCAGATGATGTTGGCATCTTCGTCGACCAGTTCACGGATATGGTTGGCCGCTTCGTCCACTTCGAGCAGCTTCATGTCATCGCCGCCGATGATCGAGATGATCACGCCACGCGCACCGGCCATGCTTACCCCGTCGAGCAAGGGGTTGGCGATGGCGCGTTCGGCCGCTTCGAGAGCACGGTTCTCGCCCTCGCCCTCGCCGGTGCCCATCATCGCCTTGCCCATCTCCTCCATCACCGACTTGATGTCGGCGAAGTCAAGGTTGATGAGGCCCGGCATCACCATCAGGTCGGTGATCGAACGAACTCCCTGCTGGAGCACTTCGTCGGCGAGCTGGAATGCTTCCTTGAAGGTCGTTTCCGCTTTGGCGATCAGAAACAGGTTCTGGTTGGGTATGACGATCAGCGTATCGACGTGGCGCTGCAATTCCTCGATCCCCGCCTCGGCAGCGCGCATCCTGCGGGTGCCCTCGAACAGGAACGGCTTGGTCACCACGCCGACAGTGAGGACGCCCTTGCGGCGGGCGGCCTCTGCAATGACCGGGGCGGCACCGGTGCCGGTTCCGCCGCCCATGCCGGCCGCGATGAAGCACATGTTGACCCCGTCCAGCAGGTCTTCGATCTCGTCGGTGGTTTCCTCAGCTGCCGCCTTGCCGACCTCAGGCCGGGCCCCGGCACCAAGTCCGCCGGTGATATCAGGGCCGAGCTGGATGCGGGTTTCTGCAGCAGATGTGTTGAGCGCCTGGGCATCGGTATTGGCGACGATGAATTCGACGCCTTCGATGTTCGCTTCAATCATGTTGGCAATCGCGTTTCCGCCCGCGCCGCCGACACCGATAACGGTGATACGGGGCCGCAGCTCATCGCTGGTTGCAGGGCCGATATTGATGCTCATGACGGTAATCTCCATGGGCCGGAAAGGCCCGAATGATGTCGGTCAGTCTGACATAAAGCAGTTAACGCTTGAATCGGAACTTGCGACCTTATCCACAGTGGTTTCAACGTAGTTTTCAACAGTTCTGCGCCCCTATCGGCGGCAATTGGTCAGAAATAGTCCAGCGCGGCTCGCCAAATCCGGCTTGCCAGACCCACGCTGCCCGGCCGGACGGTTTCCTGTCCTCGGTTTCTGACCCGGCGTATGTCAACCGGATCGTCGGCGGCGTAAATGCAGAGACCTGCCAGTGTAGCGAAGCCCGGATTGCGCATTGCATCAGGCAATCCGCGCAATTCAGGCGGCTTGCCTACCCGGACCGGTCGCCCGAGCGCGCCTTGCATATACTCGGCAATCCCAGCCAATTGCGCCCCGCCGCCCGAGACGACGATCTGTCCTCGTGCGCCGGCGTAGTCGAGCGACTTCAGAGCCTTACCAATCTTGTCCGCGAGCAATGCCAGCTGTTCGGTGATCACAGACACCAGTTCGGCGCGGTTTATCCGGTGATCTTCGCTGACCCCGTCGCCCGGCGCATTGACCGGCACCATTTCCCGGTGGTCGGTAGGACTGGCGATGGCCGAACCGGCTAGGCATTTGAGACGCTCCGCCTGGAACCTGCGAATTCCGAAGGCGCTGGCGATTGCGTCGGTGATGTCAGTCGAACCTAACGGAATTGATATCAGACCGGTCAGCATGCCGTTCTTGAATACGCCCACATTGGTGACCTCGCCGCCGAGTTCGATCAAGGCGGTACCCAGTTCACGTTCCTCCGGGCTCAGGCTGGCGAAGCCTGCGGCAATCGGCGTCGCTACCACTGCCTCGACCGAGAGATGCGCTCGCTCGACTGCGTCCTTGAGATTGCGGACCGGCGCGCCGTCGGCCAGCATGACGTGGATATCGACACCCAGCCGCTCGGCATGAAGACCGCGGGGGTTGGCAACACCATGCGCCCCATCGAGTGTGTAATAGGCCGGCTGCGCATGCAGAACCATGCGTCCGTCGGGCTCGATATTCTCGCGCGCGGCGACGAGCAGGTACTCGATATCCTCTTCCTCGATCTGGCGCCCGCCGATCGGAACCTCGACCTGGGCGACGCGGCTGGTGAGCCCGGCCCCTGCGCAGCTTACCCACACGCTCTGGACCCGCGCCCCGGCGTTTTCCTCGGCCCGCTCGACCGCATTACGCACGGCATAGGTCGCCGCCGCCATGTCGGTAACATAGCCACGCCGCACGCCCTGCGACTGACGATGGCCCGAGCCGAGCACGATCAGTTCGCCGGTCTCGGACTGGCCCATGATCATGGCTGAAACCCGAAAGCTTCCCATATTGACGGCGCCGAAGACCTTGGCGATGCGCGGCACTCCCATCAGCGCGTTCCCTCGCCGTCGAGCAATTGCCGGTCGCGTCCAGGAATACGCATATAGACCCGTTCCGGCACCCGCATGTCGAAGGTCGCGACTTTGCCGCCGAGCAGCCGGTTCTGACCGTCGAGACGAGCAAAATTGATCAATGCGGTCGCCGCCTCGTCGTCACCCTGTGGCAAAGCCAGCACTTGGTCGGTCCGGAATGTCAGGTTCCACCGGCGGTTGCCGACCCATTCGGCGGCTACGACCTGTTCCTTGAGCGCAGGGGCAGCATCCAGCAATCCACGCAGATCCGCCACCTGGCGTGCCGCACCCGGACCCGAGACCCGGAGCATACCCTTGGCATTGGCTTGCGTGATCGGCTCGAGTTCAACGCCTTCAGGATCGATCAGCACTAATCGGCCGGGTTTGGCGAGCACCGCGTGCGGCTTGCGTTCGACAATGTCGATCACGATCGTGTCTGGCAGCTGTCGCGATACACGTGCATCCTTGACCCACGACATCTCCAGCAGTTGCATGCGAAGCGCCTCGAGGTCGACCTGCGGCATCGGGGTTTCCCGCTGGCCATAGGCTGCCTCGTAAACCTTGTTCTGGTTCATCCGGTCGATCCCGCTGACCCGCACCCGGCGGACCTCGAAACCGGCATCCGATGCAAGCGTGGCAATCTCGGCGCGGGCCATTGCCGGGACGCCCGCCAGGCTGGCGACGAACCAGGCCAAGGCTACCGCCCCGCCGAGGATCACGACAAGGAAGATCCGCTGCAGTTGCTCATCGGTGAGGGGCAACAGGGCCATGCCGGCGTCAATTACGCCGCGGCCCTGCTTGCGCACCTGTCGCGCCTTTGCCGCGCGGTTCTGGGCCGCAGCAGAGCGCCGCACACCCTGTCCCTTTCGCCTAACCTTGGTCGCCATCGTTCCCTCCAACGGCTCGGCCGAAATTATCAAGTGCGTCGGCCACGATCGCCTCGACCAGGTCTTCATAGCTCATACCGGCATACCGGGCCTGTTCAGGCACCAGGCTGAGCGGCGTCATTCCCGGCTGGGTATTGGTTTCGAGCACGAACAGTCCATCCTCGCCCTGTTCGTCGTCCCAGCGAAAATCAGTCCGGCTGGTGCCGCGACATCCGAGCAAACGGTGAGCCTCGAGAGCGTATTTGAGGCACAGTGCCTCGATCTCGGGTGGGATCTCGGCCGGGCAGACATGCTCGGTCAGCCCATCGGTGTATTTGGCATCAAAATCGTAAAAGCCGCTCTTGGGCTTGAGTTCGGTCACCGCGAGCGCCTTGCCGCCGACCACCGCAGTGGTCAGCTCGCGTCCGCGAATGAACGGCTCTGCCAGCAAGGAACTGAATTCCTGCCATGGACCGGCCGCATCGCGGCGGATCGGGTTGCCGCAATTGCTGTCATCGGTGACGATCGCGACACCGACCGAAGAGCCTTCATTGACCGGCTTGAGAACATAGGGCCGCGCCAACGGGTCTTTCTCATGAAGGTCTTCGGAGCGCACGATGCGTCCGCCGGGCATGGGAATACCATGCGGCACCAGCGCCTGCTTGGTCAGTTCCTTGTCGATCGCGATGACAGAAGTGGCGAGGCCCGAATGGGTATAGGGAATTCCCATCAGATCGAGCATTCCCTGCACCGTGCCGTCTTCACCCGGCACGCCGTGGAGCGCGTTGAAGACCACGTCGGGTGCAGCCTCGGCAATCCGTGCGGCGACCTGTCGGTCCATATCGATGCGGGTAACGCGGTGCCCTCGGGCCTCAAGCGCCTTGGCTACGCCTTCACCGCTCATCAGCGAGACTTCGCGCTCGTGCGCCCAACCGCCCATCAAGACCACGACATGGAGTTTTGCCAGCCTGCTCATTTCGGCCCTCCCCTCGGATAAAGGCCAATTTGCCACTCGACGATGTCCTCGCCGCACCCCTTCTCCCACGGATAGACGCGGGTTTCCGGATCGGGCCAGGCGATCTGGCAGGCACGCTTGAGCACCTTGCCCTGCTCTTCACGCAGATACCATGCGGCAAGCCCGAAATGGGTCAGCCTCGCGCGCGGATCGTCGATCATGCGGGCCATGCATTCATACCCGTCGATCAGATTGTTGATTTTCTGGCCATCGCCGAGTTCGAGGTTCTCGTCGCGGCATTGGCGGAAGACCTCGTTTATGATGGATTGAGCCAGATCCTTATCGAGACCGTAAACGAGTACTTCGGGCTGACCGACATTGGCTTCGAACCCGACCGAGAAGCTGAAGCTGCGATCGGGAACGCCCGGGTCGGGAACGTTGACGACGGCGCAGCCGTGCTCGGCGACGTGGTCGACAATCGCCTTCGCCATCTGCGGATCGGGTCCGGGCAGCGGTGCATCAGTATTGGTTTCTGTGTCGCTCATATCCTGCCTTCAGGGCCGCCCGACCCGCTGGATTTCCCACTCCAGCTCGATACCCGAATGCTTGTAGACCCTCGCCTTCACCTCTTCGCCCAACCCTTCGATATCGGCGCTAGTCGCGTTATCGACGTTGATCAGGAAATTGGTGTGTTTCTCGCTCACCTGGGCTCCGCCCATGCGCAGGCCGCGGCATCCGGCTGCATCGACCAATTGCCAGGCCTTATGGCCGGGCGGGTTCTTGAAGGTCGATCCGCCGGTCTTGGTGCGCACCGGCTGCGATTGCTCGCGCGCCTCGGCGATCTGCTCCATCTCAGCCCCGATCACTTTCGGATCGCCCGGTTTGCCCTGGAGCCGCGCGGAAACCACCACCGCGCCGTCCGGCAGAGCGCTGTGGCGATAGCTGTATTGCAGGTCTACTGCCGGCAGGGTCATCCAATCACCGTCGGGCATGATGACATCGCAATCGATCAGCACATCGGCAGTCTCGCGGCCATAAGCACCCGCATTCATGCGCACAAATCCGCCAATCGTGCCGGGAATGCCGCGCATGAATTCAAGTCCGGCGATCCCGGCGTCGCGGGCGGTCGAGGAAACCAGCACGCCATGCGCCCCGGCCCCGCAGGTGACCGTGTGGTCGTCATGTGTCTCGACCTGCGCGAAGGCTTTGCCCAGCCTGATTACCGCACCCGGCACGCCGCCATCACGGATGATCAAATTCGATCCCAAGCCCAAGGCCATGACCGGCAATTCACCATCGAGCCGGGTGAGGAAGGCATGCAGGTCTTCCAGATCAGCCGGCTCGAACAGCCAGTCGGCCGCGCCCCCGCTCTTGAACCATACGAGCTTGGCCAGCGGCGCATTGCGGGTCAGTTTCCCGCGCAATCCGGCGGTGTCGATGGGCGTATTGACCCCGCCCTCGACCTCGGCATTAGGCGCTTGTCCGCTATCGTTCATGAACCAGTCGTCGGGCTGCTCGTGCCTCATGTGGTGCGCTCCGCAACGATGGCGTCGGCAAGACCGGCAGCCCATTTGGTGATGTCGCCGGCACCCAGGCACACGACGAGATCGCCTGGCTCGATTTCCCGAGCCAGCACCTGCGCGAGTTCCGCGCAATCCTCGACAGTGGCTGCCTGTCGGTGGCCGCGCGATTTGAGTCCTGCCACCAGCGCGGCCGCATCAACACCATCAATGGGGTCTTCGCCGGCAGCATAGACCGGGGTGACATAGACCGCGTCAGCTTCGTTAAAGCAGCCTTGAAAATCATCCATCAGGTCGTTGAGCCGGGTATATCGGTGCGGCTGGGCGACCGCGATGACGCGGCCGACCTTGTCGCCCGACAATGCTGCTTCGCGCGCAGCCGAGAGAACCGCGGTGATTTCGACCGGGTGGTGGCCGTAATCATCGATGATGGTGACGCCATCGACTTCGCCAACCTTGGTGAACCGGCGACGCACCCCGCCGAAATTGCCGAAGCCGCTCTGGATCATTTCGTCTGGGCAACCCATCTCGATCGACACCGCGATCGCCGCGAGTGCGTTCTGGACATTGTGCCTGCCGGGCATCGGCAGATGCACATTTGCAATCCGGCGGTCTTCCTCACCGCGCTGACGCACGATCACGTCGAACACGTTTCCGCCGCCTTCGGGCCGGATGTTGACCCCGCAGATATCGGCCTGGAGCGAGAAACCGTAAGTCAATACGCGGCGGTCGCGAACCTGCGCGATGACCGCCTGCACTTCTGGGTGATCGATGCACAGTATCGCGGCGCCGTAGAACGGCACATTGTGAATGAACTCGACAAAGGCCTTCTTGACCCCTTCGAAATCGCCATAGTGGTCGAGGTGTTCGGGATCGATGTTCGTGACTACGGCAATGGTCCCGTCGAGCCGAAGGAAACTACCGTCGCTTTCGTCGGCCTCGACCACCATCCACTCGCTGTCGCCCAGCCGCGCATTGGACCCATATTGCTCAATAATGCCGCCGTTGATGACGGTGGGGTCGATGTTTCCGGCGTCGAGCAACGCTGCGATCATGCTGGTGGTGGTGGTCTTGCCATGCGTGCCGGCCACCGCGACCGTGCTCTTGAGCCGCATCAGTTCGGCCAGCATCTCGGCCCGGCGGACCACCGGGATACGATTTTCGAGCGCCGTGGCAACTTCGGGATTCGTGCGTTTGACTGCCGTCGATGTCACCACAACCGCAGCATTTTCAACATTTTCCGGTGCATGGCCAATCATAACCGTGATGCCGCGCTGGCGTAGCCGCTCGACGCTGACGCTTTCGGCAATGTCACTACCCTGCACATCATAGCCGAGGTTGTGCATTACCTCGGCAATGCCGGACATGCCGATGCCGCCGATGCCAACGAAATGGACGATCCCGATGTCGGTGGGGACGCCCCTCATTGCGACCGCTCCCGTGCCGCACCCTGACCCGCCGCAACACCCTGTGAAGCTGCCCGTGCATTGTTGCCGCCAACCTTGATCACGTCCATCATCTCGGCCCCGCCGAAGCTCTCGACCAGGTCGGCAAGATCCTCGACCGCGCGCGGGCGGCCGCAATTCCATGCCCCGTGGGCGGCCGTCTCCAGCGTTTCGGGGCGCTGCGCCATGGCCTGGATCTGCTTGGAGATATCCTTGCTCAATTGCTGAAGCACGGCCTCCTGCTGGCGCCGGATCGCGTTGCCGCGTGTTTCACCAAACTCGTCGGGATCCTTCAGCGTGACTTTGGGCTGGCGGATCATCCGGGCACCGCCCGCCTTGACCATTTCAGCGGTATTGTGGGCCTGATGGTCGTCGGTCGCGATCGGCAGCGGGATAAGTATGGCCGGTCGCCCGACAGCGGTAAGTTCGGCAATTGTCGAGGCGCCTGCGCGCCCGATGAACAGATGCGCGTCTGCCAGTCGCGGGGCCATCTCTTCGAAATAAGTCGCCAATTCCGCGGGGATGTCGTGGCTGGCATATTGCTCGCGCACCCGCTCAAGGTCTTCCGGCCGGCATTGCTGCGTCACCTGCAACCGCTGGCGCAGCGCCGGTGGCAACATCGACAGCGCGGGCGGCATCACTTCGCTCAGAATCCGCGCACCCTGACTGCCCCCGGTAATCAGAATCTTGAGCAGCCCATCTTCGGTGAAGGGAGGAAAGGGCTCGTCGCGCAGCGATAGCACCCCCTTGCGCACCGGATTGCCGACAAGGTGTACCTTGCGCTTGTGCTTGGCATCGAGCCGCTGGATATCGGGATAGGCGGTCGCGATCGCATTGACCTTGCGCGCGAAGAAGCGATTCACCCGACCCAGGACTGCGTTCTGTTCATGGATGACGGTCGGGATATCTTCGCCCGTGGCGGCCCACATGGCCGGGAAGGCCGGATAACCGCCAAAGCCAACGACTGCGCTGGGCTGAAAGGTTTCGAACAGGCGTTTGGCCATATCGCGTCCACGCAGCATAGCGCGGATACCGCTCACCCAGCGCAACGGGTTCTTGCCGAACCGACCGGCGGGCAGGACATGGGCCGGAAGAAAATCGGGCTTGCCAGGAATTTTCGCACCGCGTTCGTCGGTAATCAGCGCAACATGATGCCCGCGCCGCTCCAGCTCCACTGCCAGCGCAAAGGCCGGCAACAAGTGCCCACCGGTCCCTCCCGCAGCGAGGACATAATGCCTGTTGGCGCCGGTCATGCGCCTTTCTCCTTGTCGATCGCCGCACGTTCGAGATTGACGTGCTCCGCTCCCCCGCGATCCGTAAGTATCGCACGCAAGCCCGGCGTTTCGCGCGTCAGGAACGGGTTGCGGCGGGTCAGGGCCAGCAACAGGCCTATACCAAGGCATACGGCAATCGTCGAAGAGCCGCCATAGCTCACCAACGGCAGGGTCATCCCCTTGGACGGGAAAAGCTGCAGATTGACGAGAATATTGATGAAGGCCTGTCCCCCGATCTGGGTCGCCAAGCCGGCCGCTGCAAGCAGGGCGAACAGATTTTCTTCGTCCGCCAGTCTCACCAGTACACGAGCGATGATGGCAAGATAGAGAAGCACCACGACGGCGCAGACGATCAAGCCAAATTCTTCCCCGATGACCGAGAATATATAGTCGGTATGCGCTTCGGGCAGGCTCATCTTCTTCATGCCTAGCCAAAAGCCGGTCCCGCTCCAGCCGCCGCCGAGCAAAGTTTTTTGCGCCAGATCGACTTGGTCAAAGGCGGTCCCTCCGCCGAGGAAAGAATCGATCCGATACCGCGCATTGTCATAGAGAAAATAAGCTGCCGTCAGCCCGATGATGCCGATGCCGATCATGCCGCCGATCCGTTTCGCCGAAACTCCCGAGAGCATTACGAGGACAAACCATACACCGAGGAACAAGACGGTCGAACCCAGATCAGGCTGGAGCATCAAC
>SHLU01000056.1 GCA_004282995.1 Sphingomonadaceae bacterium | reverse complement strand
CGCCGGCATGGGCCTGCCGACCCACTGCCGTCGAGACATCACCCAGCGCCTTCGAGCCTACCCCAAACGCATTGGAGCTCAGCCCGGACGCGGTCGCGCTGTTGCCCACCGCGGTGGCGTTGTTTGCCGAGGCGATCGACAGGTAACCCACAGCCGAGGCGCCTGACCCAGCAGCCTGAGTGCGCGCACCCAGCGCCAGTGCATTGGTGTTCGAGGCAACCGCATCGGCACCAAAGGCTGCCGCGCGATCACCAGTGGCTTGCGCGCCAAGCGAATCCGCATCGTTTCCGTCTCCCCCAATCGCAATGGCGCCGCTGGCGGACGCGGATGAAAACGCACCGAATGCCAAGGCAGACGCTGCCGTAGCTTGTGAAGCGGTACCCAGCGCAATCGCATGACCTCCGCTCGCAGTGGTCGGCGTTCCGCCGGCTGTGGCCGAACTTGCTATCAGGCTCGAAGTGCCGATCGCGATGTTACCGCCAGTAAGCGTCGAGGTCGTAGACTGGGCGCCTAGTGCAATGCCGCCATTTCCCAAAGCCTGAGCGGCTCCTCCCAAGGCGACACTTCCCGCACCGGACGCGTTCGTCGTTGTCCCCAACGCTGTCGAAGCGACCCCTAAGGCGGCTGCATTTATTCCAACAGCGGTACCCTCTGCGCTGCTGGCAACCGCTTCGGTGCCAATGGCGGTTGCGTCATTGGCGACCGCCTGTGCCCCCCAACCGATCGCCACTGCGCCTAGCCCGGTCGCGTCGGACTCAGGGCCGCAGGCAAGAGAGTCAAACTGCGTGCTGTTGGCATTGGCTGTATTGTCGCCAATGCCGTCATTATCAACATCGAGTTCGCACTCATTAGCGGCGCTCGGGCTCGATAAGGTCGACACGCCTGCGAAAAATGTTGCTACGACGATTAAGCGAAAGGACTTTTCCATTGGTGTTTTCCCCGGTTATTAAGCAGGGGGACGCAGTTGCAACGAGTCTGCTGCAGGCTACACATTTTTGTAATTTACGTACAATTTCATTGCCCCCCCGGGACAATGGTTGTGACAGAAACAAATTCTTCAGGCAATGTTGTAGCTTATTTCTACAGACGAGGAAGTAGGCCAGCCTAGCCAGATTTGTGAGCCCGCATGCCTGCGGCGAATGCTCGGGCACCCTTGCCTAGCGCGCTCGTATACTCCTGGGCGGCGAGGGAATCCGTCCCGATGCTGGTTGAGTTTGTACCGGTGGCCTGGGCGTTCACGCCTACCGCGCTGGCAAAGTGATCGGCACGGGAATTCGCCCCGACGCTGGTCGAGTCTGCGCCCTTAGCCTGCGCATTGACGCCGCACGCCAAATTGAGGTCGGCGTCGTTTGAATTGGCGCCACCGTCGTTATCAGTTGCAGCGTCGACCACGCCGTCATTGCCGCGGTCAAGTAGACGATCTTCGGCTTGGGCGGTTCGTGGCTGCATGGCAAGGCTGCCGATTGCCAACGTGGCGGCGCCAGCCAGCATCAGGCCCCGGTGTGAGCCGATAAAAGCAATCTTCATGTTTACCCTCCTTCGTCGGTCAATGGGGGAGACCAGACAGGCGACCCGGTCGTGCGCCCTTTTCAAGCGTTGCGTGACTATGCATCTATCTTGTCCTGTACCCCCCCAACAAGAATGCGCAGGCGAACCAAATCGCCTGAACATAGAGAAACGCTAGCACAGCGTTGGAAAGACTGGCGAATCCTGTTCAATCGGGCTAGCAAAGGGGGCGTCTCCTTTGCTGATAGAACGAGCCTGGACGGTCTCGCCAGGCTCGCTTGAGGCGATCCCCGAAATGGAAATGCGCGCCGCTGGCATCCAGTCCTGAGCGCGAAGCGGAAGGTTATTCGAGCAAAGAATCAAAGATGCCATTGTATACAAACGACGTATTGTGGATAAGGAAGAGTGGCGAGCAGCAATGAGGCAACCAGCCCTCAGGAAGCCTCCGTCTCGGCCACGCTGCCCACAGCGAACATAATCAGAAACCGAAGCGAACCCCGCCCCAGAATGTGCGCGGAGCGCCGAGGTCGAGGACGCTGTCGGCGTTGCGGGTGACGATCGTTTCGTCGAGCAGGTTCTCAGCGCGCAGGACCAGGCTGAATTGATCGAAGATCGGGAACTGCGCAAAAGCCCCGATCGTCGTTGCCGGCGGCAACGCATCGCTTTCCTGGTCGCTTTCGAACTGCTCCTCGACATGGCGCAGTGTGAACGACAGCAATCCGCCCTCGACAAACTCCCAGGCCAACGTGGCAGCAGCCGCCCATCGCGGTGTCTGCGGCGGGCGATTCCCGGCCAGTCCAGCCGACGCCCCGCTTCCATCGACGCTGGCGTCGGTATAGGTCACCGTCCCGTCGAACCGCAGCGCGCGGCGTTCGAGGCGCGCGCCCAGTTCAATACCTTGCGCATCGATGGCAGGCAGGTTTTGCCGCTGTCGCAGGGTCGGCGTCAGGGTGACATTGGCGATGGCGTTTTCAACCCGGTTGTCAAACGCGGTAAGTGAAAAAGCCATGCCCTTGGCGGGGACCCAGTCCAGTCCCGCTTCGAACCCTTGGAGCCGCTCAACTTCGAGGGCCGGATTGGCTTGGGTGACAACAGGGAATACCACGAAGGGACGGTAAAGTTCGTTGAGCGTGGGCAAGCGCAGTCCGCTATAGGCGGCAGCGCGTAACGAGACTGTCTCGCTGGTGCGCAGCAGTCCGCCGGTCCGCCAGGTGACAGTCCAGTCCTTCTGATCGGCATAGGTTTCGTCCAGCAGCGACGCGCCAGCCGGGTCCGCCTCATTGTAGAACCCTCCGGTGATGGTGGTGCGATCGGCCCGCAGTCCACCGGTCAGCACCAGCGGACCGAGCACCCAATCGTTTTCGACGAATAACCCTAGATCGCCCGTTGCCCCGCCGGCTCGCCGCCGTGAGCGCAGCTCGCCGGTGAACGCGCTGAACGGCTGCTCCTGCAATTCGCCTTCCGAACTGCGGTAGTCGATCCCAACCCGTAACAAGTGGTCATCGCCAACCGGCGGGCGCAGTTCGAGCTTCCCGCCCAAGCCGGTGCTCGGCGTATTGCTCTGGTCGAGAACCTTGACGAAACGGGTCGAACTGATGACGACATTGGTAAAGTTGCGCGTCTGGACATAGGCCAGCGCATCGAATTGCCAGTCGCCGCGTCCTACGAGGCGGATACTGGCATCCTGCCCACTGGCCGAGCTGTCGGCTCCGTCAAAACGCAGCGTTCGGCGATCGTCAAAAGCCAGCAGGCGCGCCTGCAATTCGAGGGTTTCGCCGATCGGTGCGACCGCACGGATTTGGCCCGACACGCTGTCGAAGGCCGCCCGCGCGGTGGCCGGGTCGCGCTGGTCATCTGGCGTCGTAAAAAATCCTTGCGAGCGGTCCCAGCGGCCAGCAGCGACCACATGGCCCTGCCCCAGCTTGACCGCGGTTCCCGCAGCAATCTCCGTGCTGCCGCGGTTATCCACCAGGGCAGAGGCTGTAAGCGGCCCGAGGTCGTCGATCCCCGCACTGGTTAGCGCGACTGTTCCGGCCAGCGCCCCCGCACCGAATGGACCCGAGCCGCCGCCACGGGTCACGCGCACGCGGCCGATATACTCTGGAGCCAGCGCGGCAAAAGGGACATAGCCAAAGAAGGGATCCTGCATCGGTACCCCGTCGAGCGTGACCAGCGCCCGACTGGAAGCGTTCCCGCCCAACGCACGCAGCGTTACCCCTTGCGCCGAGGGATTTGATGAACGGCTATCCGAGCGGCGGAATTGCTGAAAACCCGCGATACTTGCTAGCACGTCCTCGATCCGCCCCGTTGGTGCGGTGACAATCTGCTCACGCTCGATCTCCCGTTCCGAATAGGCCGGAGCGGCCGGGGTGTCGGGCAAGCCGCTACCGATAACGACGATTTCCTCGCCACTGGGCTCCCCAGATTGATCTTGCCCGATTGCCGGTACGGCAAACGACAGGGCGACTAGCGGGAACGAGTAGATAGCGGTCATCCTTCGCGCCCTAACGGCTTCGTCGGGCCACGTCAGCACGTTCCTTGGTCTCGGCTGTGCGCGGACTCGCCAAACCGTTGCAACTGTGCTTATCTGCGATCGGTTGCAGGAGAGGACCGAATTATGAGCAATGCTGACACCGATCTCGACGTGCTGATCGTAGGCGCGGGTATTTCGGGCATCGGCATGGCAGCGCATTTGGAAATGCACTGCCCGGGTCGCAGGTATGGAATTGTCGAAATGCGCGACAATCTGGGCGGGACCTGGGACCTGTTCCGATATCCCGGCATCCGGTCAGACAGCGATATGCACACGCTTGGGTTCGATTTCGAGCCGTGGACCCATGAAAAATCCATTGCCGATGCTCCGGCGATCCTGGACTACCTCAACCAGATCGTCGACGAACGCGGTATCCGTCAGCACATCCGCTTCGGCCACCGCGTTCTCTCCGCCGACTTCGACCGTGCGACCGCCCGTTGGACAGTGACAGTCGAACTGAAGGATGGAGAGAAGAAGCGGCTGACCGCCAATTTTCTCTATCTCGGCTCCGGCTATTACGATTACGACCAGCCCTATGACCCCGGCTTTGCCTTCGATGAATTCGACGGGCAGGTGATCCATCCGCAATTCTGGCCCGAAGACCTCGAATTCGCCAACAAGAAAATCGTTGTGATCGGCTCCGGCGCGACTGCCGTTACGATTGTGCCCGCGATGGCCGAGAAGGCCGAGCACGTCACCATGCTGCAGCGCACGCCGACGTGGATGTTCTCGCGCCCCGCCAAGGATGGCGTAGCCAATTTCCTGCGCAAGATCCTGCCCGAGAAACTCGCCTACCGGATCACCCGGTGGAAGAACATCAAGATGCAGGACATCGGTTTCAAGCGCGCCCGCACCAAGCCCGAGAAGGTGAAGAAGTTTCTCCATGACAAGATCGAAAAGGTCATGGGCAAAGACTTCAACCGGCAGGATTTTACCCCGCCGTACAACCCGTGGGATCAACGACTGTGCCTGGTCCCCGACGACGATCTGTTCCAGGCGATCAAATCAGGACTGGCAAGCGTCAAGACCGCCAAGATTTCGCGCTTTGTCGAGAAGGGTATCGAGCTCGACACGGGCGAGATTCTCGAAGCCGACATCATCATCACCGCCACCGGGCTCAAACTGGCCGTCGCAGGCAAGATCGATGTTTCGGTAGACGGTGAGCGCGTCGATTTCGCCGAACGCTTCTATTACAAGGGCTGCATGTTCTCGAACTTGCCCAACCTCGCGGTGGTGTTCGGCTATCTCAACGCCAGCTGGACTCTGCGGGCGGATATCAATTCCGATTTCGTATGCCGCGTGTTGAACGAGATGAAAGCCACGGGCACGCAGATTGCCGAGCCGGTCCTGACCAAATCTGACGAGGCGGCGCTGGAAGAAGACGATATCTTCGACTTCTCCAGCGGCTACATCCAGCGCGCCAAGCATATCATGCCCAGGAATGCGGTCGCCTATCCCTGGCGCCTCAACCAGGAATATGTGCTCGACCGGAAGCGAATGGCGCAGGACCCGGTGGACGATGGCCTGCTCGCCTTCAGACGCGCAGGGTCCGATGCTCACGAGAACGAGGAAGTTCTCGAAGCGGCAGAGTAGCAACCTTGGACGGTTTGGCTTAGTCAGCCCCCATGAGTTCCAACAATCCCGACCGCGTCTACACCGCCGGGCTGGTGGTTATCGGCGACGAGATCCTGTCCGGCCGTACGCATGACAAGAACATCGCCCAGGTTGCCAGCTGGTTGCAGGTGCAAGGCATTCGCCTGGCCGAGGTAAGGGTGGTCCCGGATGTCGAAGCGAAGATAATCGAGGCCGTCAATGCGCTCAGGAGCGCAAACGACTATCTCTTCACCACGGGCGGGATCGGCCCGACGCATGACGACATCACGGTCGACGCCGTGGCGCAGACGCTGGGTGTCGACGTGATTGTCCATCCAACCGCCCGGGCGATTCTGGAAAAATACTATGCGGAAAAGGGCGGCTTGACCGAGGCACGATTGCGCATGGCGAGGGTGCCTGATGGCGCGGAATTGATCCCCAACCGGATGTCGGGTGCACCGGGCATCAGGATCGGCAATATTCACTTGATGGCTGGTGTGCCACATATCACCGCCGGAATGCTCGACGCGCTAACCGGTACGCTTGAAGGCGGCATGCCGCTCAAGAACGAGACGATCGGTTGCTGGACCGCCGAAAGCGAGGTTGCCGACATCCTGCGCAAGGCAGAGCAGGCGCACGAGAAATGCCAGATCGGCAGCTATCCGTTTTTCCGCGAGGGCAAGGTCGGCGCGAATTTCGTGGTCCGCTCGACCGATGCGGAAGAGCTCGCCAACTGCGTCCACACTCTGTGCGAAGCCCTGGCAGAGGCTGGCCACAGTTTCACGCCGGGCGGGATCTGAGCGGCAATGCCCGGTCGCAGCGATTGGCCTCGCGCCAGCTGACTTGAAGGGAAAAGTCCGCGTTGGAATGGCTCTTCATCTTTACACTGGTCGGCGTAGCCTTCCATTTCAGGTCGCGGCTGAAAGAAACGGAAATGCGCCTCGCCACTTTAGAGAAATGGCGAGACTTCAATCCGGATCGGTCAGCAACGGAGATTGGTGATGTGGTCACTGATCCCGGGCCTCCCATTGCAGCCGATCCGGTCTCGGTCGACACTCCAGCATCGAAAGCTGGCAACTCGCCCTCGTCGACCGCATATCGCCGCCTGACCGAGCTTCGTTCACAATCCGACGCGGCAGAACGCGAAGAAGCGGTGCTCTCGAAACACCAGCGATTCTCGTTTGCCAGGATAGATTTCGAGGACATATTCGGTCGGCGGCTGGCGATCTGGGCTGGAGGAATAGCTCTGGCGATCTCGGGTGTGCTGGCGGTGCGCTATTCGATCGAAAGCGGCCTGATGACACCGGTCGTGCGGGTAGCCTTCGCGTTTCTGGGCGGTGCGACCCTGCTCGCCGCGGCTGAGATCGCCCATCGCAATCAGGCGCGGATTGCCGATGCGCGTGTGCCGCAGGCGCTCGCCGGAGCAGGTCTCGCCACGCTCTACGCTGCGTTCTATCTCGCCGGCACACAATACGGCCTGATCGGGCAGACCTTCGCCTTCCTCGGGCTTGCTGCAGTTACAGGGGCCGCGATTGGCTTGTCATACCGTTTCGGCGTGCCCAGCGCGATCCTTGGCCTGGTCGGCGGTTTCGCGGCTCCCGTCCTGGTGGGCGGAGATGAAGCGAACATTCCCCTGCTGGCTCTCTATCTCGGCCTGGTAACCGGAGGACTGTGCCTTACCGGTCGGACACAGAATCGCGCCTGGATGGGCATCGCAGCCCTCGTCGGCGGGCTCGGTTGGGGCGCCGTGCTGCTGCTGGGCGAAGGGTTCTCCACCCTCGATGTTCTCGTTCTCGGTGCCTATTTCATTGTCCTGTCGAGCGTTTTGCCGACGCTGGTCGAACACGACCGGGTGGCACGCCCGTTGCGCACGATCGCCGCCGCCATCGCCAGCCTGCAGCTTGCTGTGCTGGTTGCGCAGGCCGGCTATACACCCCTCGCCTGGGCGCTTTACCTGTTGATGGGAGCGACGCTGGCATGGTTCGCGTGGCGGCGCGACGACATTCGTGTGGCCTTACCGGTGGCGGCCTCCATCGGGCTCTTCCTTTTGATGCTGTGGCCCGATCCGGCGCCGGTCCGCTTTGCCATCGTCGCGGTGGGCATGCTTGCGATATTCACGGGTGTGCCGCTGGCTCTGTTGGCGAAAGAGCGCGATGGCGTGGCCGAACAAGCCATGATCATGGCAGTGCCCCCGACACTTGCGGTTCTGGCCTATGCCGCGTTTGGCGACTTCTGGCACGACCGGGTCGAATGGCTGCTCGCTCTTTCCACTCTGTCTCTTTCCGGACCGGTGATCCTCGGAGCCTGGCTAGTCGCAGGACGCAACGAGGAGGAACGGCTCTTTGCGGCACTGGTCGGCGTGGCGGGCGCACTGGTCTTCGCGGCCGGGTTGATGGTCACACCTGGGTGGTTCGCGCCAGTTATTGCCGCGCTCGTCATCGGGCTTTGGTTCGCCCTTCGCCGCACCGATACGTCAATGGTGGCGCTGTTGTGGGCCGGCGCAGCGATTGCGGTGGTGGCCCTGTTTGTTACACCCCATTTCCTTGATGAGGCACCGCAGCTCGTCACCGAGAGCGACGGTGCGCCATTGGCCAAGGCCCTTTTGAGGTGGGCTGCGGCCGGTGTGCCGCTGCTGGTCCTTTGCTTTCTTGAAGGCGTGGTATGGCGGCGGCGAGTGGCCGAGGCCGGCGCGGCATTGCTCGCTTACGGACTTGCGGCGCAACTGCTGCCTACGGATGCACTGGCTTGGGCGAGTGCGCTTGCCGCCATCGCCCTGTTCCAGGCACGGCGCGAAAGAGCCGGCGCGATTGCTGCCTGGACGGCAATTGCTCTGGGCTGGGCCGCGGCGCCATTCGGCCAGTGGCTCGGCGCAGCGCTCGAATCGCTGGTGGGGACTCCGATCCTGCTGTTTGATCTGCCATCACCTGTCGAAGCCGCACTTCACCTGCTGCCTGCAGTCGCGACGCTCGCCATCGTGCGTTTCGAGCGCTTCAGCCATGGTTGGCAATCGCTTGCATCACACTGGCTTGCGCTGCCCTTGGGTCTGGTCGTCCTGCACATTTTCTACCGGCAGCTGTTCGCCATAGAGACCATGACGCGCTTTATCGATCTGGGCATGGCCGAACGCACGATTTGGCAAGCCATCCTGCTTGGTTTTGGCTGGATCGCCGCAAGGGGTGCGGGAAGGTTTGCAGGCGATCCCCGCGCGGCAGCCGCACTTGCCTGTGCCAGCCTTGCTCATTTTGCGATCTATTCGTCGTGGTGGCACAATCCGATGACCGCTGCGCAAGCCGTCGGCTCGACACCTGTCGCCAATCTCTTCTTTACTGCCTTTGCAGTCGCGATCGCTGCCGGCCTGCTGTTACGACACTGGGTGCCCGAGCGCCTGCGCCCGCATTGCAACGCCCTTGTCATGATCCTCGCCACGCTGGGCGCGATTGCCCTGTTGCGTCAGGCATTTGGCGGCAGCACGCCACATGACGTGCCACTGGGCCAGACCGAAGACCTCTTGCGCTCGCTGATCGGCATCGTGATGGCGCTGGCATTTCTCTGGATCGGCAGCAGGCTCGGGGAGCGCAGCTGGCGGGTGGGGTCGCTGGCGGTGATGCTGATTGCCCTCGTAAAGGTGTTCGCCCTCGATGCCGCGGGACTTTCCGGCCTTTTGCGGATTGCATCCTTCGCGGCGCTGGGCGCGAGCCTGATTGGGCTTGGCTGGTTTTATACGCGCCAACTCAAGGCGACCGCGACCAGTTGAGCGCCCTCACCTCGCCTTAACCCCTTGTCTGCTAAGCTCTGTGGAAGAATGAGCCATTCAGGGGGAGAGCACCGGACGCTGCGCGTTACTGCGCGGCTGGCGACATCATGACCACCGTCTATCTGACTATCGATACAGAGTATTCCTCGGGCCTTGTAAGCGACCTGAGTGTTGTCGACCGGGCAGAGAACTATGCTCGCTCGATCGCCGCCATTACTCCTGACGGCCCAGCCGGCATCAGCCACCAGCTCAAGCTGTTCGAGGAACACGGGATCAAGGCGGTTTTTTTCGTCGATCCGATGCCGGCGATGGTGTGGGGAGTGGCCGCCATCGAAGACGTCGTCGGCCCGATCATGGAAGCCGGGCAGGACGTTCAGTTACATTGCCATACGGAATGGCTTGAGCTTGCCGGGCCAGACGCGGTCATCACCGATTATACCGGGGCCAACCTCAAGGATTTCGCTTTCGAGGAGCAATGCAGGATCCTCGAGTATGCGCGCGACACCCTGGTTGCTGCCGGGGCGCCTGACCCGGTCGCTTTCCGGGCTGGCAATTACGGCGCCGACAATGCCACCCTGCGAGCGCTGGCGGAACTCGGAATCAAATATGACAGCAGCCATTGCCCCGCCATGGAAGACGGCGGCGCTTGCGGGATCGATCTGGGACCGGAGGACCGTTCTCCCGTATTGATCGATGGTGTAGTGGAGGTTCCCGTCGGATCGATCGGCGCGATGGGTGGTGGCCTGCGACATGTGCAAATCACTGCCCTGTCTTTGCGGGAAATGTGCGCGGCGCTGCGCCATGCGCGCGATACCAAGGATCCTTATTTCACCCTGGTGAGCCACAGTTTCGAGCTGATCAATCGCCGGACGCTGGCGGTCAACAAGGTCGTGCGCAGGCGCTTTGCCGGCCTGTGCCGCGAACTTGCTTCGATGCGGGGCATCCGGACCGGCAATTATCGCGACGACCCACCATCAATTGACGCTCCGGCTCAGTCCGGCCTGCAGGAGCCATTGCCAGCCAATCCGATCCGCACCGGACTGCGGGTGGCCGAGCAGGTAGTATCCAACACGCTCTACGGCGCGCTGTAACAGCCTCTCAGAGCCTACAGCAAAAGGGGCCGGTGGATCGCTCCACCGGCCCCTTTCTATCGTTTTGCGCTGGCCGCGAGGCGGCCGGCCGAGGCTTACGCGCCTTCGATGTCGCTGAAGTCGATCTTGAGACCCGGACCCATCGAAGAGGTCAGCGAGACCTTCTTGACGTACTTGCCCTTGGCGCCCGAAGGCTTGGCCTTGACGATTGCGTCGGTGAAAGCCTTGAAATTGGCCTTCAGGTCTTCGTCCTTGAACGACAGCTTACCGATGCCGGAGTGGATGATGCCCATCTTCTCGACGCGGAATTCGACCTGGCCGCCCTTGGCGTCCTTTACGGCCTGTTCCACGTTCGGGGTGACGGTGCCCAGCTTCGGATTCGGCATCAGGCCCTTGGGGCCGAGTACCTTGCCGAGACGACCGACGACACCCATCATGTCCGGCGTGGCGATCACGCGGTCATAATCAAGATTGCCGTTCTGCATGTCTTCCATCAGGTCTTCGGCACCAACCTTGTCGGCACCGGCGGCAAGTGCCTTGTCGGCATTTTCGCCCTTGGCGAAGACAGCGACCTTGACGTCCTTGCCGGTACCGCTGGGAAGCGAAACCATGCCGCGGACCATCTGGTCTGCGTGACGCGGATCGACGCCCAGGTTCATCGCCAGTTCGACCGTCTCGTCAAACTTCGAAGCGAATTCGCGCAGTACGCCAAGCG
>SHLU01000055.1 GCA_004282995.1 Sphingomonadaceae bacterium | reverse complement strand
CGACTGGGTGCTCCTTGCCGTGCCGGCCACCACCGAGACCGAGGCGATGATTGGGGCCGACGAGCTAGCGGCGATGAAATCAGACGCCGTTCTGGTCAATATCGCACGCGGCGAAGTGGTCGACCAGGAGGCGCTGGTTGCCGCGCTTGGGGCGAAGCGGATCGGCGGGGCGTTTCTCGACGTCACTACGCCCGAGCCGCTCCCCGCCGATCATGCCTTATGGTCGCTCGACAATGCGCATGTCACCATGCACCTTTCGGGCCGCGCGCAGACGAAGATGTTCCAACGTTCCGCTGAGCGGTTCATCGCCAACTGCCATCGCTACCTCGCCGGGGAACCGGTGGAGCCGCGATTCGACCTGTCACTGGGATATTGAACGCACCGCGTCAGGCATCCTCCAGCAGCAGCAGTTCGCATTCGACCAACATGCGCGGCTCGGGTAGCAGTGTGCTCTCGACCCCGGTCACGGTTGCGTCGGCAACCAATTGGCGCGGGATCGTGAATTCATGCTCCGGCAAGGCTGCGACCAGTTCTTCTCCAGCGGCGACTGCCTCTTCACCTTCGAAGGTCAGGCGGAGCGTATGCCGGGTCCCGGCGAAAGTGATGCTGGCCCAGGCTTTCTCCGAGTGATGCTGCACTTGGCCCAGTCCATTGGCGAGCGAAAGCACCGCCAGGCGAACCCGGTCGCCTGTGCTGCGGCGCGTCCGCTTCGAGCCGGCAACGGGCCTTGCGATTTGATCAACCTGCATGACGCACCTCCTGCCGGTGCTCATATTGGGTCATGAACCCATACACTCGTTGTTCGGTGCCGCTGCGCGGAATGCGACCATTGCGCAGGTCCAGCACGAAGCGCGGATCATGCGCTGCAAGCCGGCCGAATTTGGTTGCCGCCATATCGTGTTCGCGCAGGAATTTCTCTATTCGTCTGATGAGCATGCGAGCCTCAATCTCCAAGCCGATTCGCTGTCCTCTGAGGCCACTGGTGAGAGGCGAAATCCTACTTGTCTAGGAAAAATCTTTCGTATACGTAGGAAGAATGAAGGTGGGTATCTTGTCAGACCAGACGCAATCCATGGCCGATCCGCGCAGCCGTTTGCTCGAATTATCGGAATCCAGCGGCACCAGTCTTTCCAGGCTTTCAGCTTTGATTGGACGAAATTCCAGCTATCTTCAGCAGTTTATTCGCAAGGGAAGCCCCAAGAAGCTGGAGGAAGGCGACCGCCGGACACTGGCCGAGTTCTTTGGTGTGAAAGAGGCTGAACTCGGTGCGGTGGAGGAAAAATCCTATACTTCTGTTTCGCCATTCCGCGACGACGATTTCGTTGCGGTCCCGCGTCTCTCGATCGCGGTTTCGGCCGGTCCGGGACGCTTTGCCAATGGCGAGACACCGTTCGACAATTTCGGCTTCTCGGGCCGGTGGCTGCGATCGAACGGACTCGATCCGAAGATGTTGAGCGCAGTCAAGGTCGAAGGCGATTCGATGGAGCCGCTGCTACGCCACGGGGATGAAGTGCTGGTCGACCGAACACCCGGTCCGTGGCGTGACGGCATCCATGTCGTGCGTGTTGGTGATACGCTCAGCGTCAAGCGGCTGGCGCGTTCGGGGCAGGGGCGGGTTTCGCTGCTGAGCCAGAACCTGGCCTACCCGCCGGTCGAGTTGTCGATCGAGGATGTCGAGGTGATCGGCCGGGTGGTGTGGAAAAGCGGGCGGGTCTGATCCGGCAGTCCGACCCTTGCGATTCGGGCTCGGCAAAGCCACATCAGCGCCCATGACAGAAACCGCCACACCGCCAATGAAAGCCGGGATCATTCCCGTCACGCCCCTGCAGCAGAATTGCTCGCTAATCTGGTGCACCGCCACCAACAAGGGCGCCCTTATCGATCCGGGCGGAGATCTCGATAAGCTCAAGGCGGGCCTCGCCAAGACCGGGGTGGAGCTTGAAAAGATCCTCATCACCCACGGCCATATCGACCATTGCGGGGAAGCCGGAATACTGGCGAAGGAACTCGGCGTGCCTATCGAGGGACCGCACGAGGCCGACCGGTTCTGGATCTCCCGGCTTGACGAGGACGGGCGCAAGTACGGTATTCAGGGGCAAGTGTTCGAGCCTGATCGCTGGCTGGACGATGGTGATACCGTCACCGTGGGCGATCTGACGCTCGACGTGATCCATTGCCCCGGCCACACGCCTGGCCATGTCGTGTTCTACCACGCGCCCAGCAAGTTCGCCGTGGTTGGCGACGTGCTGTTCCAAGGCAGTATTGGCCGCACCGATTTCCCGATGGGCAACCACCAGGACTTGATCGACGCGATCACCAAGAAACTCTGGCCGCTAGGCAACGACGTGACTTTCATCCCCGGCCACGGACCCACCAGCACCTTTGGCCAGGAGCGCAAGACCAACCAGTTCGTCAGCGATTACGCCCTCGGCTGACGCCGCAGGTTAAAGGACGCCAGCCCCCACTAACGCGGCGACGACCGACAGCCCCAGAAGCGTCAGCAGGGTGATGACCGTGCCGATGAAGCGACCCTTCTCGAATGTCGTTCCGTCCATGCCTAGGCCATGCGCAATGCGGCCGACAAAATAGATGATAGCGACCCATTTGAGCCATCCGCCGCCGGCATTCGCGATCTCGATGACACCGATCAGCACCAGCACGAAAGGCGCGCTTTCGACATAATTTGCGTGAGCGCGCATGCGGCGGATGACATGCTCGTTGCCCCCGTCGCCAACACTGACCTTGTGCGCCGTCCTTACCTGTCCAACGCGAATCATCAGCCAGATTGCCATGATGCCTGCAGCAGCCGCAGATGCCAGCGTAACCGGTAAAAGAATTCCCATAATGCCCTCTCCCCTTTGGTGCCTGCGGCTCTGACATGGTGCGCTTGTGGTTGCAACGCGCGAAAATTCCTATATAGGGCGCGCCTTCGCCGCCAATGAGATAGGTTTGCGCGGCACACCCGACAGGGTTGTGCCCTTTGACCTCATCGCCTAGTGCGGCTTGCAACAGTCTGAATTCAAGGAACAGGTGCCGCCATGGCTGTCCCTAAAAGAAAAGTATCGCCGCATCGCCGTGGCAACCGTCGTTCGCATGATTCGTTGAAGGTCGAAGCCTTCCACGAATGCAACAATTGCGGCGAACTCAAGCGCCCGCACAACATGTGCTCGCACTGCGGTTTCTACAACGGGCGCGAAGTCCTCGCTCCGAGCCTTTAATTTCAGCTAGCTGGAGAGCGCCATGAGCCTGCCGCGGATCGCCATCGATGCGATGGGCGGTGATGAAGGCGTGCGCGTGATGATGGACGGTGCGGCCGAGGCCCGACACCGCCATTCTCGCTTCAAGTTCCTGCTGGTCGGTGATGAGACGCGTATCAAGCGTGCGCTCGATGATCATCCGAACCTGCGCCAGGCATCCGAAGTTCTTCATGCCGAAGATATCGTGGGCGGCGATGAAGTGCCGACCCAGGCCCTGCGACGCGCCAAGACCACCAGCATGGGCATGGCCGTCAATGCGGTGAAGATGGGTGAGGCAGGCGCTGCGGTCAGCGCCGGCAATACCGGCGCACTGATGGCAATGAGCAAACTGGCTCTGCGCACCATGCCGGGCATCGACCGGCCCGCCCTGGCAGGTATCATGCCAACGCTGGGGGATAACGATGTCATCATGCTCGATCTTGGCGCCAATACCGAGGCGGACGCCCGCAACTTGGTGCAATTCGCGATCATGGGTGCAGCCTATTCGCGCATTCTGACGGGCCGCGACAAGCCGCGTGTGCGCCTGCTCAATATTGGCACCGAGGAAATCAAGGGATTCGACCGCCTGCGCGAAGCCGCCAGCCAGTTGCAGGAAGCGACAGGTCTGGCGATGCAGTTTGACGGCTATGTCGAATCCGACAAGATCAATCGCGGCGAGGTCGATGTCGTTGTGACCGATGGTTTCTCCGGCAACATCGCCCTGAAGGCAATCGAAGGAACGGCCCGGTTCGTGACCGACCTGTTGCGCACGGCTTTCACCAGTTCGATCCGCTCAAAGGTCGGTTTCCTCGTATCTCGACCGGCGACCGAATTGCTCAAGCATCACCTCGACCCCAACAACCATAATGGCGCAGTGTTTCTGGGCCTCAATGGCGTGGTCGTGAAGAGCCACGGTAGCGCCAATGCGGTCGGTATCGCCAATGCCGTCGCAGTTGCGGCGCGCCTGCTCGAGGAAAAATTGACCGAACGAATCGCGTCAGACCTGCATGAGCTTGGCGACCGGATGTGGAACGCGACGGCCGGCAATGGGTCGTCGCCGGGGCCGGCAAAGTGATCCGCTCGGTCATTCGAGGCAGCGGCTCTGCTCTGCCCAGGCGCGTCGTCAGCAATGCCGAACTGGCAGCCGAAGTCGATACGAGCGATGAATGGATTGTAGAGCGCACGGGTATCCGGCAGCGCTATATTGCCGGAGAAGGCGAAACCACCGCCACGCTGGCTACCGATGCCGCGCGCAAGGCGCTCGCCGCTGCCGGGGTCGATGCCGCCGAGATCGACCTGATCATTCTGGCGACAGCGACGCCCGACAACACTTTTCCCGCCACCTCCACCAAGGTCCAGCATGCCCTCGGCTGTCACGGCGGCATTGCATTCGATGTGCAGGCGGTCTGTTCGGGCTTCCTCTATGCGCTGACCACTGCCGATTCGCTGTTGCGGACGGGCTCGGCCAAAAAAGCGCTGGTTATCGGTGCTGAAACCTTCAGCCGCATCCTCGATTGGGAGGATCGCACTACCTGCGTTCTGTTCGGCGATGGCGCGGGTGCAATCGTGCTCGAAGCAGTCGACGGCGAGGCCGATGACGACCATGCCGCGGGACTGATCGCGAGCCGTCTCCATGCCGACGGCAGGCAGCATGATCTGCTCTACGTCGATGGCGGACCTTCGACTACGCAGACAGTCGGGCACTTGCGGATGAGAGGTCGCGAGGTGTTCCGTCATGCTGTCGTCAATCTGGCAGAAGTTCTGAACGAAGTGCTTGAAGATGCAGGTGTTTCGGCCGAAGAAATCGACTGGGTCGTGCCTCACCAGGCAAATGCACGCATCCTCGATGCTACCGCGCGCAAGCTCGGCCTTCCGATCGAGAAGGTGGTCGTCACTGTCGACCAACACGCCAATACTTCGGCTGCCTCGGTTCCGCTGGCCTTCGACACCGCGATCCAGGATGGCCGAATAAAGGCCGGCGATCTCGTCATGTTTGAGGCAATGGGTGGCGGTTTCACATGGGGCGCGTGTCTCGCCCGTATGTAGACTTTTGTTGGCTTGTGCCTTCTAACTTAGCCTTAGCAAACGATTTTTCGCGCCCTGGCATTGCGGCCAGTCAGCCTTTGAGCTATGTCTATTGCAGGGTTCGTAAATCCGGGTCGCACTGGGTAGGGGAGTTGGCGCATGGCGCGATCAGTGGGCACACTGACCCGAGCAGATCTGG
Organism: Sphingomonadaceae bacterium; assembly: GCA_004282995.1. Classification (GTDB taxonomy): domain Bacteria; phylum Pseudomonadota; class Alphaproteobacteria; order Sphingomonadales; family Sphingomonadaceae; genus Parerythrobacter. The sequence goes on along the minus strand of SHLU01000055.1, from coordinate 5,736 downwards.
CCGAAGCCATAAATAGAAAAATGGGCTTCAGCAGAGCAGAATCGCTCGAAATGATTGAATCCATACTTGCTCATATGTGCGACGGCCTGAAACGCGGGGAGAATGTGAAGATCTCCGGTTTCGGCAGTTTCGTGCTGCGGGACAAGAAGGAACGGATCGGACGAAATCCCAAGACCGGGGTCGAAGTGCCGATAACTCCCCGAAGGGTCATGACTTTCCGGGCCAGCCAGCTATTGCGGGAGCGAATAGCGAACGGAGATTGAGCGTGACGACTTTTGACGATGGCAAGGATGACAGTGCTCTGCGCACCATCGGTGAAGTCGGCTCGGCACTTGGTCTGAAGCCTCACGTCTTGCGCTATTGGGAAGAACAGTTTCCCACATTGCAGCCTTTGAAACGCAGCGGTAATCGCCGTTACTACAGGGCCGCGGATGTCGCGCTGATCGAGACGATCCATCGATTGGTCAATAACGAAGGCTATACGCTGAAAGGCGCGCGGCAGGCCATTGAAGAGGGACGAGTGCAGCTTGGCGAGAGGCCTTCGCACACTTCCACCAATGCAGAGGAGGGGTCTGGTTCTTCCAAGCCGGACCGGCAATCTCAATCGCCGAACGAGAGCGTGGGCAAGGACCGCAAAGCTGACGGGGCGCCGGTTGCTGCGGGACAGGCCGTACCGGCGGAGGTGGTCGCTCAACTCAAGGATATTCGAGAGCGGCTGGCAGCAGCAGTCGGGGCGTAGCGCGATGCGCTAGAGGCGCATTTCCGGTCATATTACAGTTACGCCCGGCTCCAATCTTGCCGCCAGCGTCACGCTATTCCGCAGCCAGCGCTTCCGCCTCGCCGAGGTCCACGCTGACAAGGCGGCTGATACCCTGTTCGACCATGGTCACCCCAAACAGGCGGTGCATCCGGCTCATCGTCACGGCGTTGTGGGTGACAATCAGGTAGCGGGTGTCTGTTTCGCGCACCATCGAATCGAGCAGGTCGCAGAACCGATCGATATTGGCATCGTCGAGCGGGGCATCGACCTCGTCGAGGACGCAGATAGGTGCAGGGTTGGTCAGAAACAGGGCGAAGATGAGCGCCGTAGCGGTCAAAGCCTGCTCACCGCCCGACAGCAGCGTCAGCGATTGCAGCTTCTTGCCCGGCGGCTGGGCAAAAATCTCCAGCCCCGCTTCGAGCGGATCATCGCTGTCGATCAGTGCAAGATGGGCCTGGCCACCCGAGAACAGCTTCTGGAACAGTTCGCGGAAATGGGTGTCGACCTGTTCGAAAGCAGCGCGCAGGCGTTCGCGGCCTTCGCGGTTGAGATTGCCGATACTGCCGCGCAGGCGATGGACTGCTTCGACCAATTCAGCCTGTTCGGCGGCACTATTGCCGTGATCTTCCTCGATCTTCGCCAGTTCCTCGGCCGCGACGAGGTTGACCGGCCCGATCCGTTCGCGGCTGGTGGTCAGCCGGTCCATTTCCTCGCCCTCGGACTCCTTCGATCCAATCGCCTCGGGATCAAAGGAAAATTTCTCTGCCAGCATCGGGGGCGGACACTGGAAGCGTTCGCCTGAAATGCGCGCCATCTCGCTGCGACGCGCTTCTTCGTTCTCGGCCCGAGCAGCAAGTCCTGCGCGGCTTTCGCGGGTAGTGGCAAGCTGCTCGGTCGCCTCGGCCAGCGCCCGGTCGGCCGCGTCGGCAGCCGTCTGCGCTTGTTCGACTCCGGCATTGGCCTTGGCCAGTTCCTCACCGAGCCTGGTGCGCACTGCGTCGCCTTGTTCGATCTCGCGCATCAGGCCTTCGGGCTTGGCGGCGACGATCGCACGTTCCTCTGCGATTTCCTCGAATCGCGCCTTCATCCCCGCCAGTCGTTGTGCCGCTTCGCCAGATCTTGCCTGCCAATTGGTCTTCTCGATCCGTTGCGCCGCCGTGCGTTCGCGCGCCACCGCCAGTGCCTGGTCGTGTGCGGCCAATTCCGCGGTTGCCGCCTGCATGGCGGACCGGGCCGCATCGTTCTTGGCTCGTGTCGCTTCGAACTGGGAGCGTCCGGCTTCGGGATCGGGCAGGGCGGCGCGTTGTTCCTTGGCTGCGGCAAGCTCGGCCTCGGCCTGTTTGCGCTGCTCGGCCAGTTCGCTCTCGGCCAGCGCTAGTTCTTCGAGCCGCCCGGCGATACGCTCGCGCGCCGTTTCGGCCTGGTCGAGCGCGCGCAAGGCCTGGCGCTCGTTCTCGGAAGCTTCGCTAACCGCGCGTTCTGCCGCGATCAGATCGCGCTGGAGCCGTGATAGCTCTTCCTGGGCACGCTCCTGTTCGCCTTGCGCAATATCGCGGATTTTCTGCTTCGCAGGCAATTCGGCTTCAAGCTCTGCCAGTCTGTTAGCGGCTTCGAGCCTAGCCGCTTCGGCCGCACCTTGTCCGCGGGCGATAAAGCCGTCCCATCGCCGCAGCGCGCCGTTGCGGGTGACCAGCCACTCGCCTGGTGCCAGATTGCGTCCGTCGTCTCTGTCCGCAACGTGCACTAGCGCCAGCCGCGCAGCGAGTTCGGGCGGGCAATCGGAAACATGCTCGGCGAGGCTGTCGGCCACTGCCGGGGGGGTGCTTCCACCAGTCCAGAATCGCCCTTCAGGATCGCCTTCCGGCTTGCCCAGCGGGGCCTGGGCATCGCGCCCCAGCACGGCAGCAAGGGCACGCTCGAACCCGGGCTCGGCGCGCACCTTGTCCAGCGCGGCGGGCATTCCTTGCCGCCCGGCGGCCTGTTTCTCGCGCGCCTGCCTATCGCGGTCGAGCGCTTGAAATTCGCGCTCGATCCCGGCCAGTTCGGCCTGGGCTGCGGAAAAGGCGTCGGCCGAGGCATCGCGCGCCTGCTGCAAGGCATCCTTGCGGTCGCGCTGCGTATCGAGCTGCTCCCGCAGCTTCGCCAATTTGCCGCCAGCCTCGTTTACCGCCGCCTGAGCGGATGTGACCGCTGCATCGGGATCGCCGCTTTCGACCAGCGTAGCGCGCATTTCGTCCTGCCGCCTGGCTTCGCGATCGAGCCGGGACAGCCTTGCCTCGGCCTGTTCGATTGTCGCTGCGGCAACGCGCCACTCGGCCTCGACACCGGCATGGTCGGCGGTCGCCTTGGCCAGCGCCAATTCGGCAGCCCGGGCAGCACGCTCGGTATCTTCAAGCTTGGCCGCTAGGGCCGGGCGACGTGCTTCGTCCGCGGCCAACGTCTTCTCGTTGTCCGCGAGATCCTTTTCCAGCCGGCCCAGCGCTTCTGCGGCATCGCGGGTCAGGCGGTCGGCATCGGTCCGGTCCTCTTCCAGCCGCGCTTTCTGCCGGTCGAGATCAGCGAGCCTTTGCTCAGCCGCCTCGAGCTGGCTGGTGAGTGCCGCCATACGATGGCCGTGGGCGCTGGCATCGTTGCGCCGGTCGGCTTGCTCCTCGCGGGCTTCGGACAATGTCTCTGCCGCCGCGCGCTGGATCTTCTGTGCGTCTGCAACCGTAGCCTGCGCTTCCATGACGCGCTCTTCCGACAGTTTGGCTTCGGCCCGGGCGGCTTCCGCCGCATCGGCAGCATCGCGCCAGCGGGCATAGAGCAGCCGCGCTTCGGCAACGGCGATCTGGTCGGTCAGTCTGGAGTATCGCTCGGCCTGCTTGGCCTGCCGCCGCAGACCCGCGATCTGGCTGTCGAGCCCTGCCATCAGGTCTTCGAGCCGTTCGAGGTTCTTCTCGGTCGAGCGCAGCTTGCTCTCGGCATCGCGCTTGCGCACGTGCAGCCCGGCGATCCCGGCCGCTTCCTCAAGCATCATCCGCCGCTCGATAGGCTTGGCAGCTATGACCTGCGCGATCTTGCCCTGGCTGACGAGCGCAGGGCTGTGCGCGCCAGTGGCAGCATCGGCAAAGGTCAGCGCCACGTCCTTGGCCCGCACATCGCGCCCATTGACGCGGTAGGCGCTTCCCGCGCCGCGTTCGATCCGGCGGGTGACGTCCAGTTCTTCGCCATCGGCATCGACAGCCTGCAGCACGACTTCGGCGAAGTCGCGCGGCGGGCGGCTCTCGGTGCCGGCGAAGATCACATCGTCCATCCCGCCCGAGCGCATCGACTTGGGCGAGTTTTCACCCATGACCCAGCGGATCGCCTCGAGCAGGTTGGACTTGCCGCAGCCATTGGGGCCGACCACGCCGGTCAGCCCCGGCTCGATGCGCAGTTCGGCGGGCTCTACAAAGCTTTTGAAACCGCTAAGTTTGAGCCGCCTGATCTGCATCGCCGGGCCTTATCGCGCTCCGGCTTTCTGTAGGATCGGCTCAAGCTCTTCCCAGCTCACGACGTTCTGCAGCTTGCGCCCGTTGACGAAGAAGGTCGGGGTGCCGGTAATGCCAAGTTCCTTGCCCTGCTTGCGCGAACGTTCGGCAATGGCCTGGATCGACGCGGGGTCGGACAGGCAGGTGCGGGCCTGATCGCGGCTGATGCCGCGTGCGGCGAAGAAATCGAGCATGCCGGCTGCTTCGGCGATCGCGATGTAGCGGGTCTGCTGATCCTCGCTGTCCATGGCCGCGCGGACTGCTTCCTGGTCGGCCTGTGCGCGGCTCATGCCGTTCTGGAAGTCATTCCACCAGGCTTCGGACAATGGCACGACTGCCTCATCGCTTCCGCACCGCGCCAGCCGCACCAGCACCAGATCGAGTCCGTTGAGGATAAAGGGCCGCAATTCGAAGCTGACGCGCCCGCTTTCGATATATTCCTCACGCAGCGGTTCGAAGCCGTTCTGGGTGAAATAGGCGCAGGTACCGCAGGTCAACGAGCCGTATTCGACCACCTTGATCGGGGCGTCGGGGTTGCCGATCAAATGGCCGTTCTGTTCGGTCAACTGGGTAACCTGCGACCATTGCTGGCCTTCGGGCGGAGCAACTTCAGCAACCGGTTCGCCGGTGATTTCGGCGGTTTCGTCGGCGCTGTCACTGCATGCGGCAAGACCGAGCGCCAGTGGCGCAGCGAATGTTGTCAGGATGGCACGGCGAATGAACGTCATTGGTCTTGGATTCCTTGCAGCGGAATTGACGGAGGCTAGCGCGTTCGGCCAGCCGGTGGGAAGGGTGAGTGGACAGTGCGGCTCCCACTATCCACAGCGTTGCCGACAGGCAATCGCCTCATTTGGGCAGCGAACCGGATAGATCGGGCTTTGTCGCCTCGGACAGCAAGGGCGCAAGCTGCGGCCATCCATGGGCTCCCTTGATCACTTCACCGTCCAGCGCGAAGCTGGGCGTGCTGGCAATGCCGCGCTCGGTATAGTCCGCAGCCGAGGCATCGGTGAGCCGGTTGGCGAGGATATCATCAGCGAGGCAACGGTCGAGCTGGTTCCGGTCGATCCCGCGGCTCTGCATGATGGTGTACAGATCGACATCGCTGGCGATGGCCTTGCGCCGCGTGGCAGCCGGGCCGCTCATCCAGCGCTGTTGCTGGCCGGGCGTGGCCTTGCGGGCCTTTTCCAGCCAGGCGTCTTGTCGCCACATCAGCGCCGAGTGGTTTTGCAGAAACTTGTCCGCCCCGCCGCACCATGCGGCCAGGGTCACGGCAACGTCGACGATATTGCGCTGGACATGGCGAATTTCGAGTTTGGCCTTGCCCGGACCGACATAGGCGAGCTTGACCACCTCTTCGCCATTACGCGAGAAATTGGCACAGGCCGGGCAGGTGTAGCTTACCCACTCGGTAAGCTGTGTCTTTGTTTCCGGATTGCCGACGACATGCGAGGCTTCGGTCCGTTC
>SHLU01000054.1 GCA_004282995.1 Sphingomonadaceae bacterium | reverse complement strand
GGGACGGCGAGGGGGAGGGTCTTCATGGCCGGGCCTTGGGTTCGATGCCGCATAGCGACAGGAAATTGGCGAGCAGGTCGTGGCCATGCTCGGTGGCAATACTTTCCGGGTGGAACTGGACACCGTGGATAGGCAGGTCGCGGTGGCGAAAGCCCATCACCATGGTCCCGTCGAGGCCCGGCGTTTCGCTGGTAGCGTTCACCTCCAGGACCGACGGAATATCCACAACCACCAGTGAGTGATAGCGCGTCGCGGTGAAGGGCGAAGGCAACCCCGCGAAAACCCCGGTTCCGTCGTGCGCGACGGGCGAGGTCTTGCCGTGCATAAGCCCGCCCTGGACAACACGTCCGCCGAAATGCTGGCCGATAGCCTGATGGCCCAGACATACTCCGAGCAGCGGCATGGTCTTGTCCGCGCAGGCTGAAACAAGGTCGAGGCTGATCCCTGCCTCATTGGGCGTGCAGGGGCCTGGGGAGATAAGGATGCCCTTGGCCCCGCACATAACGGCATTATTCGCGCTCAAGGCGTCATTGCGCTCGACCCGGACTTCGGCCCCCAGTTCCATCAGGTAATGGACGAGGTTGAAGGTAAAACTGTCGTAATTGTCGATGACCAGAATCACGGCGACTTGCCCGCCAATTCGTCGGTAGCGCGCACGAGCCCGTCAATGATACCCGGCTCGCCGGCGCTGTGGCCGGCATCGTGGACGATCCGCAAATCGGCCTCGGGCCACGCTTTCTTGAGCTCCCACGCCGACGTCGGCGGGGTGCAAATATCATGGCGACCCTGCACGATGATGCCGGGGATATGCTTGATCTTGTGCACGTCGCGCAAAAGCTGGGCTTCCTCGAGATAGAAATCGTTGAGGAAGAAGCGTGCACATATGCGGGCAAAAGGCACCGCTTTCGCAGGGTCGGCGAAATCGCCCAGCAGCGCCTCATCGGGCAGAAGGGTGGCGACGGTGCCTTCCCACAAAGACCATTCCTTGGCTGCGGCATGTCGGGTGGCTTCGTCCTCGCTGGTCAGCCGGTCGTGATAGGCGCGGACGAGATCGCCGCGCTCGGCCTCGGGAATCAGGCCGGTGAAATCATCCCACTGTTCAGCCATGACCTCGCTCGCGCCGTAGCGATAGAGCCAGTCCTTTTCCTTCTGGCGGGCGAGGAACACGCCGCGCAGCACCAGTTCGGTGGTCCGCTCCGGGTATTTCTGGGCATAAGCGAGCGCCAGCGTGGCGCCCCAGCTGCCGCCGAAAACCTGCCATTCCTTATGGCCGCACATTGTGCGCAAACGCTCGATATCCTCGACGATGCGCCAGGTGTCGTTGTTCTCGATCTCGGCAAAGGGAAGCGATTTGCCGCATCCGCGCTGGTCGAACAGCAACACGTCATAGAGCGTCGGGTCCCACTGCCGCCGGTGCATCGGGCTCATCCCGCCGCCGGGGCCACCGTGGAGAAATATCGCCGGTTTCGCGCCCTTCGTACCGACCCGCTCGTAATAGAGCGAATGGCCTTCGCCGACATCGAACATGCCGGTCTCGTACGGCTCGATCTCGGGATAGAGAGTGCGTTCGTAGGTCTGCATATTGCCTTGGGGCATCACTTGTTCTCCACCACGATCAACGGTCCGAGCGGCGCGTGGGTGTCCATCCGGCCACTCGCCGGGTCCCACAGCGACGATACATTGCCGTCAAGGAATAGCGCATTGGGCGTATTCGCGACGTCGCGGAAGAATCGCGCAAACTTGCCGAAGCTGACCGGCGCGTCCGCGATGACGAAGTGGGCGCGACCCTTGCCATCGACACCCACCCCATTGCGGATCTGGCGCGAGGGGCCGTCCTGTGAAAACTCGGGATGCAGCTTGCCGTCGATCAGAAGCATTGGGCCGCTCTGCGTGCCGAATTTTGGACGGTCGGAAACATTGCCGAGAAAGCTCTGCGTTGCGCGAATACGCCATTCGCCATCGCTGCCATAGAACACGCCATTGGGCTTTAGGTGGAAATTGCCCGGCCCATCGGCCGTGCTCAACTCCTTCAGCCGTTCGCTGCGCTCGACATAATAGCCGATCGGTTTCCCGGCAGCGTCAAACATGCACCCGTTCATGGCAAAGGCCGGGTCGGCACCTTTGCGTGCCTTCGCCAATTGCGCGAAGCCCCGATAGGGATCGCCCAATACGGTCGTTATCTGGTGCAGTGCGGGATCGGCGATGCAATGGGTGAGGGCAATTTCCTCGAACGTGACCTTCTCGCAAGCGCTTGCATTGGAACCCGCCGGCGGAGCCTCGACCCCAACCTGTTCACCGGTTCCGTTATCGTTGCGGACGATCTTGGTGCCGTTCTCTCCGAATTCGAGCGTGGTGACAGCCTCGCCCTCCGGCTTTGGTCCGCAGGCGAGGATGAGCATGGCAGGGGCAAGGGCAAGCAAAGTTCGTTTCATTGGCCAAATCCGGGTTCGGTTGCGATACGCGCCGCCTCGCGTGCGGCAGCGATCAAGGCGCCTGCCTTGGCTTCGCATTCACGTTGTTCATAGGCCGGATCGCTGTCGGCGACGATTCCTGCGCCAGCCTGCACATGCATTACGTTGTCTTTCAACACAGCAGTGCGCAAGACAATGCAGCTGTCAAAATTTCCGTCGGGCGCGAAATAGCCGACGCCGCCCGCATAGGGGCCGCGGGTTTCGGGCTCGAGTTCAGCAATGATTTCGCAAGCGCGCAGCTTTGGCGCACCGCTGACCGTACCAGCTGGAAAGCCTGCGAACAGCGCGTCGAGAGCGTCACGCGCCGGATCGAGCTTTCCCACCACATTGCTGACGATATGCATGACATGACTATACCGCTCGACGGTGAAGCTGTTTGTCACCTCCACGCTACCTCTCGCGGCAACCCGGCCGATATCGTTGCGACCCAGATCGAGCAGCATCAGATGTTCAGCGCGCTCCTTGGCATCGGCGAGCAGGCTTGCCTCTGCTTCCTGGTCTGTCTGCGGTGTCGCGCCGCGCGGGCGGGTTCCGGCGATGGGGCGAATTGTCACCTCTCCATCGCGCAGGCGGACGAGAATTTCCGGACTCGAGCCGACGACAGCAAATCCGGGCAGGTCGAGGAAATAGAGGAACGGCGACGGGTTAACCCGCCGCAATGCGCGATAAAGCGCTATCGGCGGCAGGGGAAACGGGCAGGTAAAACGCTGCGCCAGCACCACCTGAAAGATATCGCCGGCGGTGATATACTCCTTTGCCCGCCCAACCATCGCCGCATAGTCCTGCGCCGAAAGCTTTGGCTTCAAAGCCATTTCGGGCAGGTCTTTTGTCGGTGCAGCTGCCGGCGTCGCACCAGCTAGCCGGCGCAGGGTTTCGTCGATCCGCTCTGCAGCATGGTCGAGGATATCGGTCGTCTTTGCGCTGCCGGGCCATAGCGGCGCGATAACGAACAGCTTGTCGGTGAGCGAATCGAACACCAGCAACAAGGTAGGGCGAGTAAATACCATGTCGGGCAGATCGAGTTGGTTCTGCGGCGCGCGTGGCAAGGTTTCCACCTGTCCAATGGTTTCGTAGGCGAAATATCCGACCAGACAGGCAAGCGCGGGCGGCAATCCTTCCGGAACCTCTATCCGGCACTCCTCGATCAGCGCACGGAGAGTGACGAGGCTTTCTTCTTCGGCGGGTTTGAATGCTGCGTGGTCTTGCTGCCAGATACGATTGATTTCGCCACTTTCACCCTGTGCGCGAAACACCAGATCGGGATCGAGGCCCAGCAGACTATAGCGACCTCGCACTTCTCCGCCTTCGACAGATTCGAGCAGGAAATCGCCGCGCCCCGGCTCGATTAGCTTGAGAGCGGCACCGACCGGTGTCTGGGTGTCGGCAACGACTTCGCGCCAGACCAGCGCGGGGGCGCCAGCTGTCAATTGCTCGCGAGCGGCATCGCGATTGTAGAGACCGATGCCGGACAGGAAAGCCTCCTTACTGCTGGGCTTGGCCGGTCAGCTGGCGCCGCACGGTTTCGATGGCTGCCTCGTTACGCTCGACCGAGACGTCCTTGCGGATAGCGGTACGCATCTGGGCAGCGAATTCTTCGCCCACGGCATTGCCGAACTGCGCCTTGGTCTGCGCAAAAAGCGGATCATCGCGACTGATCGTACCGGCCTCGATGCTGTCGACATCGACCACGAACCAGCCGACATTGCGGGGCGCTTCCAACTTCTTTTGCGTACCCTGTGCCATGCTGAAGAACAGTGCCAGTGGGGCTGGCACATTCCCGCCGCGTTCGAGCAGTTGCTCGCGGGTAATGTTGAGCTGGTCGACAGGCGGCAAACGCTTTTTCTCTGCGGCCATGGCTGCACTCAGCGTCTGGCCGTCGGCAAGGCGCTTCATGACGCGGTCGGCAGCGGCGCGGGCCTGCTTGGCCCCTTCCGCGCGGCGCCAGTCGGCAATGATGGTGTCGCGGATTTCCGCTAGCGGTGCCGACGCCGAGGCCGTTATGTCGCTCGCTTCAAACAGGAGGAAGGTCTCGCCGGGTACGGCTTCGGCCAGTTGCGGTTCTTCTTCCTGCATCTGGAATAATGTCGGCAAAGCCCGTTCGAGAATTTCCGGTGCGCGTTCGTTTTCCGCACCATAGACAAGCCCGGACGCGGTGATCGGCTTCGTTACCCGGATCTCGGCGCCAATGGCCTTGGCCACATCGGGAAGCGATTCTCCGCTGGCGAACCGGTCCTCGATATCGGCGGCGAGTTCGTTGAACGCGCGGCGTCGCTTCTCTGCCGTCAGCGTCTCGACGATTTCTGAACGCGCCTGCGCGAGCGAACGTCCTGCCTTTCGGTCGATCGCGTCAATGCGGACAACATGCCAGCCAAGCGGACTGCGGCGAACCTCGGCCACGCTGCCGCGCGATGCAGAGAAAACCGCTGCGGCCACTTCGGAAGAAGTCTGCGAGCTATAGTCGCTGCGCGAGACCGGTCCGATCTTGGTCGTGTCGAAACCCGCCTCGCGGGCGACAGCGTCGAGAGACGCGCCGTTCTGGACCCGCTGCCGGATCGATTGAGCTGCGGCCTGAGTGGTGACCACCAACTGCGTGATGGTGCGATTTTCGGCCGCTGCGTAGCGTGCCGAATCTTTTTCGTAGCGACTGGTAACTTCGGCATCCGTCGGGGCCGCAACATCGCCCACTGCGTCAGCACCAAATGTCGCATAGCGGACCACGCGCCGTTCAGGGCGGATGTAGTCGCCGCGATTGGCGGTGTAATAGTCGCTGACCTGCTTGTCGGTCGGGGCGCCTGTCGGAGCATAGGCATCGGCTTCGAGCAGGCCGATGGCACCCTTGCGGCGTTCCTTGAACAAGGCGGCATAACGGCTTGCCAGCTTGTCAGGAATTACGGTGCCGAATCCAGCTGGCTGGATTACCTGTTCGGCGATCAGGCCATCGGCGAGGTCATCACGAACCATTGCATCGCTCAAACCCTGGCGCGCAATGGCGGCGCGATAGGCCTGTTCGTCGAATGTGCCGTCGGCACCGCGAAAGGCCGTGATCATGCGGATCTGACTATTGACCAAATTGTCGCCCGCACGCAGCCCGTATTTGCGCCCGAATTCAGCGATTGCGATCCGGTCGAGAAGGCTCTCGGTGACCCGTTCAAGGCCGCCCTGTTCGATGAATGCGGGCATCGACAGCGTCGGGTTGCCCTGTCGCATCTGATCGAGCGCGTTCTCTGCTGCCCTGCGCAATTCGGCCGTGCCGACCTTTTCATCGCCAACTACCGCTACCCGGTCACTGCCTGAAACGCCGCCGAAGGTGCCCGAACTGGTCACATCCGCGCTGGCGAATGCGAAGGCGATCAGGCCGAGAAAGGCGAGTGTGAGAGCGATACCGATCTTGGACTGGAAAAACTTGCGAAACGCGCTGATCATCGTGAAATTCTATCCGAGCATGAATTGGCACGCACCAGTGAAAGCTGGCGCGTCGGTCGGCAACGCCTTAGATGGGCTGCGACCCAGCCGCAACAGGTTGCAAAGGGTTTTGACTAGCAGGCCAGCCTCGGCTAGCGGACCCCGCCCCCATCGCGCATAGGGATTGCGCGAAAAGTTATTTCAGGACCTCAACATGTCTCTCCGACCGTATATCGTCGGCAATTGGAAAATGAACGGTACCAGGGCGATGCTTTCCGAAGCACGCGCGATCGATCGTGCAGCTCAGCGCTACATGAAGGTCGAGGTTGCCGTCGCTCCGCCGTACACGCTGATTCATGCCGTCCACCGCGAAGCGGAACAGATCGCTGTTGGTGCACAGGATTGTCATCCTGGGACAGATGGCCCGCACACCGGGGATGTCTCGGCTGCGATGGTGGCCGATGCCGGTGCGAAGTTCGTCATTCTTGGCCATAGCGAGCGTCGCGAAGGCCATGGCGAGAGCAGTGAGGAGGTTCGGGCCAAGCTGGAAGCAGCGATTGAAGCCGGACTGGAAGTCATCCTTTGCTGCGGCGAGCCGGAGAAGACCCGCAAGAGCGGCGAACAGGAAGAATACGTCCTCGATCAGCTACGGGCTTCGCTCCCCGACACCCTCGATCAGGCTGGCGAGCGTCTTTCGGTGGCTTATGAGCCGATCTGGGCGATCGGCACGGGTCGCACCCCGACGCTGGGCGACATAGGTGCCATGCACGCCTCGATTCGCACTTTCCTGGTCGAGCGATTCGGTGAACAGGATGGGAGCCAGATCCGCATCCTTTACGGCGGCTCGGTAAAACCGGACAACGCCCGCGAAATCCTCGCTGTTGCAGAGGTCGGTGGAGCGCTGGTTGGTGGGGCAAGCCTCACTGCAGACAGCTTTATGAACATCGCACTCGCCGCCGGGGAGGGCGACGACCAGTAAGCCCCGACGCATTTGTGAGGGGCACAGCAGGGCTACAAGCCTTGTGTCTAGGCCCCGGCATCCCTAAATGCGCCGCCATTCCACCCGTTGTTGCGAGCTTCCTTTCATGTCGCTGTTTCTGTTTCTCACCGTCGTCCAGGCCATCGTGGCCGCAGCCCTGGTTGCTGTCGTCCTGATGCAGCGCAGCGAGGGTGGGGGGCTCGGTATCGGCGGGAGTCCCGGTGGTATGATGAGCGCACGCGGAGCGGCAGATCTCCTCAGCCGTACCACCAAATGGCTCGCCGTGGCCTTCGTCGGACTGTCGATTGCGCTGGCCGCGGTGGCGGTCGATGTGAACAGCGGCGACGCCATCGAATCGACGCTCGATCGGAATGTCACTGCGAACGAAGCTGATCCCCTTGCGGTGCCCAGCCAGCAGGATGGGTCTGATACTGCAGCTCCCGCAGATCCGCTCGCACCCTCCGGCGAATAACAACAATCGACACGCGATTTGTGGATTGCGGATGATTGTCCGCGCATTCTGCTTGCGCCGAATCCAATCTACCGACTAAGGCCCAACTCCCATGGCGCGGTATATTTTCATCACCGGCGGCGTGGTCTCCTCGCTCGGAAAAGGTCTCATGGCGGCGAGCCTCGGCGCGCTGCTGCAAGCGCGTGGCTATAAGGTCCGCATTCGCAAGTTCGATCCTTACCTCAATGTCGACCCGGGCACGATGAGCCCGTATCAGCACGGCGAAGTCTATGTCACCGACGACGGGGCCGAGACTGACCTGGATCTGGGCCATTACGAACGCTTTACCGGCGTATCGGCGCGGCAGAGCGACAACATCACGTCGGGCCGCGTTTACCAGGACATCATCGCCAAGGAACGGCGGGGGGACTACCTCGGGGCCACCGTACAGGTTATCCCGCACGTCACTGACGCAATCAAGAATTTTGCGCTGGCCGATCAGGACGATCTCGATTTCATCCTGTGCGAGATCGGTGGGACCGTCGGCGATATCGAATCGCTGCCATTCATGGAGGCGATCCGCCAGCTTCGGAACGAACTGGAGCCGCAGCAGACCCTCAGCGTCCATGTAACGCTGGTGCCCTACATTGCCGCTGCCGGCGAACTAAAGACGAAGCCGACCCAGCATTCGGTGCGCGAACTCGCCAGCCTCGGCATCAAGCCTGACGTCCTGCTATGCCGCGCCGAACATCCATTGCCTGATAGCGAGCGACAGAAAATCGCCAATTTCTGCAACGTGCGCAAACAGGCTGTGATCCCAGCGCTGGATGCGCCGTCGATTTACTCGGTGCCGCTGCAATACCACCAGGAGGGTCTCGACGCCGAGGTTCTGCGCGGCTTCGGCATCACTGATGCCCCTGAACCCGACCTTGCGGCGTGGAACGACGTCACCGACCGTTATTTTCACCCTGAAGGCGAAGTAACGATTGGCGTGGTTGGCAAATATGTCGGTCTACAGGACGCCTACAAGTCATTGAACGAAGCGCTCGTGCATGGCGGCATGGCCAATCGCGTCAAGGTCAACATCAAGTGGATCGACGCTGAAGTCTTCGAGGGTAACGACGAAGAAATTGCTGCCAAGCTCGAACCGCTGCACGCTATCCTCGTGCCGGGCGGGTTCGGCGAACGCGGCAGCGAGGGCAAGATCGCCAGTGTACGCTTCGCTCGCGAGCGCAAAGTGCCGTTCCTGGGGATATGTCTCGGGATGCAGATGGCCTGCATCGAGGCGGCCCGTTCGGCTGGACACGATGCGGCTTCCTCTACCGAATTCGGCCATACGGACGAGCCGGTCGTGGGCATTATCACCGAGTGGATGACTGCTGAAGGGCTGGAAAAACGCGAGGCTGGCGGCGACCTTGGCGGCACGATGAGGCTCGGCGCTTACGAAGCCCGTCTCGACGGCAACAGCCATGTCAGCGCACTTTACGGCGGCACCACTTCGATCTCGGAGCGGCATCGTCATCGCTACGAGGTCAATGTCGCCTACCGCGATGCGCTGGAAAGCCAAGGCCTGATATTTTCGGGTATGTCGCCGGACGGCTTGCTGCCTGAAATCGTTGAACGTCCTGACCACCCGTGGTTCGTCGGGGTGCAATTTCACCCTGAACTCAAGTCCAAACCCTTCGATCCGCACCCGCTTTTTTCGGGGTTCATTGAAGCAGCATTGCACCAGTCGCGACTCGTATAGGGTTTTTTCGATAGCGAAGGGGCCAATAAGTACCTGTTTGGCGCAATGTTCATAAAGCCTCGCATGCTTAAACGGTAATTCAAGGCGCGAGGATGCTGGTTCTCCCTTTATCTTTGGCAATCTAGGTCGCATGAAGAACGCAGCGTTGCGCTTGGCAATGCTAAGGGGGAGGGGTCGCTCACTGAAATTCAGCGAGCTTGTCCCGGCTTTGATCGTCTTCTGCGACCCGGACGGTTAGAGACGGACAGGGCGGCGTTCACGTCGCGGGGCGGATCTTCAAGCGGGTCCGCCCCTTTCCTTTCCAGGATAGTAAGCCGCGACGAAAAGGGCCCGCCCCACGAGGAGGCGAGCCCTTTGCATTTGTACCGAAAAGAACGCGCGAGGCGGTTAGGCGGCGTCGGCGTCCTTCTCGTTAGCCTTGTCACCATCGACCATCTTCAGCTGCTTTTGGTCACCGATGAGAATCTTCTTTGGCTTCATCGCATCGGGGACTTCGCGAACGAGATCGATCACCAGCAATCCATCGGACAGGTCGGCATTGGCGACACGAACATAGTCGGCCAGTTCGAAACGGCGTTCGAAACCGCGATTGGCGATGCCGACATGCAGCATTTCGCCCTCGACGCTTTCGTCCCGCTTCTTGCCGGTGACGGTCAGAAGGTTTTGCTGGGCCGTAATATCGAGATCTTCCGGACGGAAACCGGCAATCGCCAGCGTGATGCGATATTCGTCTTCGCCACGCTTTTCGATATTGAACGGCGGATAGTTGTCGTTGCCACCCTGGCGGACCTGGCTTTCGAGCATATCGAAGAGCCGGTCAAAGCCGACGGTGCTGCGACGGTAAGGGGTGAAATCAAGACGTGACATAATCAAATTCTCCTGTGAGCAATTTGTAGAGTTCGGGACCCGCTGGCGCGGCATCCCGTTGTTTGTGTGAAGCAACCCGTTGTGGCATCGCTCCACCTGCACGATATAGTATCTGCGCGGGCGCTTTCAAGATTGTGCAAGTATATAAAATACAAGGATAATTCAATGTCTTCACCCAATATCGATATCTACACCAAGTTCGGTTGCGGGTATTGTTTCCAGGCCAAGCGGCTGCTCGACGAGAAGGGCATCGACTACAATGAGTTTGATATCACCATGGGCGGGCCGAAGCGCGACGAGATGACAAACAGGGCACCCGGCGCTCGCACCGTTCCGCAGATATTTATCGGCGAGACCCATGTTGGCGGCAGCGATGAACTGCATGCGCTTGAACGCGAGGGCAAGCTCGACGCAATGCTTGGAGGCGGCTGAAAATGCGAATAGCGGTTGCCCAGATGCGATCGGGTATCGACCCCAAGGCAAATGCCGCCGCTTTGGAAGAGGTGATCGACGAGGCTGCCATGGGCCACGCGACCATGCTCTTCACCCCCGAGATGACTGGCCTTCTCGATCGTGACCGCGCCCGAGCGGCAGGCGCGATCTTCCGTGAAGACGCTGACCCGGTGCTGGCCCGCGGCCGCGCTGCCGCAGCCGAACACGGCATCTGGCTGACAATCGGTTCACTGGCGCTCGACGATGGTGAAGGACGCTGGGTAAATCGCGCCTTCGTGATCGACAATAACGGCGCAATCGTCGCCCGATATGACAAGATGCACATGTTCGATGTCGACCTAGCGAGCGGCGAAAGCTGGCGAGAGTCCAACGCCTACGCCGCCGGCGAAAAGGTGGTGACCGCGCAGACCCCACTCGGGACACTCGGCCTGACCATTTGTTACGACATCCGCTTTCCTGCCATGTTTGAAGCTTTGGGAGCGGTCCCTTGCGACGTCATCGCTATTCCTGCCGCTTTCACCGTCCCTACCGGCAAGGCGCATTGGCACGTGCTCCAACGCGCGCGGGCGATTGAAGCCAGCGCTTTCGTTGTCGCCGCAGCACAAGTTGGAAAGCACGAGGATGGTCGCCAAACCTATGGCCATAGTCTGGTGGTCGATCCGTGGGGGGAGGTGCTGCTCGATCTGGGGGGCGATCAACGCGGCGTCGGCGTGGTTGATCTCGACCTCGATCGCATCGCTGCGGTTCGTGCTCAGGTACCGAGCCTTGCCAACCGCCGGTCGGTCGCTAGAGAAGCGCGGCCATGATCGTTTTCGACCTTTCCTGTTCAAATTCCCACCAGTTCGAAGGCTGGTTCGGCTCGAGCGCTGATTACGAGAGCCAGCGAGAGCGTGGGCTTCTGTCCTGCCCCCAATGCGGGTGCGAACAGGTGGCGAAGGCTCCTATGGCGCCAGCGGTTCCGGCAAAGTCCAATGGCAAAAAAGTCATCGCAACAACGGAGAAGAATTCCCTGCCGGTTAGTGGCGGAGCCGGAAAACAAGCGCTCCCGCCCAAAC
>SHLU01000053.1 GCA_004282995.1 Sphingomonadaceae bacterium | reverse complement strand
CGATGGAGCTGAGCACCTATTTCCGCATCAATGCCGAGAATACCGGCCAGTTCGAACGCACGTTGATCGTGGCCGAAAAAGGCTCCTACGTCAGCTACTTGGAAGGCTGCACCGCGCCGATGCGTGATGAGAACCAGCTCCACGCAGCCGTCGTGGAACTGGTCGCGCTGGACGATGCCGAAATCAAATACTCGACCGTCCAGAATTGGTATCCCGGCAATGCCGAGGGCAAGGGCGGGATCTACAATTTCGTCACCAAGCGCGGCCTGTGCCAGGGCGCGCGCAGCAAGATCAGCTGGACCCAGGTTGAAACTGGCAGCGCGGTGACGTGGAAATATCCTTCCTGCGTGTTGAACGGCGTCGACAGCGTGGGCGAGTTCTATTCAGTCGCGGTGACCAACAATTACCAGCAGGCCGATACCGGGACCAAGATGATCCACAACGCGCCTGGCACTCGCAGCACGATCATTTCCAAGGGCATCAGCGCGGGCAAGTCGAGCAACACCTATCGCGGCCTGGTCCGGGTCGGCCCCAACGCCGATAACGTGCGCAACCGGACCGAGTGCGACAGCCTGCTGATCGGTGACAAATGCGGTGCCCACACCGTGCCCTATATCGAGGTCCGCAACCCGACAGCGCAGATCGAGCACGAGGCGACCACAAGCAAGGTCAGCGACGACCAGCTGTTCTACGCCATGCAGCGCGGGCTCGACGAAGAAGAGGCGATGGCCCTCATCGTCAACGGATTCGCGAAAGAGGTACTGAAGGAACTGCCGATGGAATTTGCCGTCGAGGCACAGAAACTGCTGGCGATATCGCTCGAAGGGAGCGTGGGGTGACCGAACGCAAGACCCTCAACCTGCGCGATCCGTCGGAGAACGACGGCGAGCCCACGCTCAACAAGAAGGGCCGCGGGTGGAAGATTTCGGATAAGCGCCTCGACGCGCTGCACGATCGTGCGCGCGAGCTGCGCCGCCATTCGACCGAGGCGCACAAGGCGCTGGCCGAGCGGTTCTCCAAGGCCAACCTCGGCGCCTACACCTTCACCCGCCACGCCGTGGTCGGCAGCGCGATCGTCGACTTCAACTGCCACAAGCTTGGCATGGCGATCATCGTCGATGAAGAGGACCAGGACGAACGGATTGCCAAGCGGCGCGACAAGAGCCTGGAGGCGGTCGGTATCCGCGTGATGCGCATCAAGGCTCAGGATATCCTCGAGAACATCGACCCCGTGCTGCAACGGATCACTGCCGGAATGCGGATCCGCATCGCCGACAAGCGTAGCCGCCGTCCAACCCGCGATGACCGCGCCGGGCCGCGGGGTTGAAGGAAAGGAGAGCCCCATGTTGACTGTTATCGCCACCAATTTCGCAATCGCCGCTGCCATGCTGGCCTCTCCCGTCGAAGCCGAAGCCGACGCGCCTGCGCCCCGGCCCGAGCGGCTTGAGCCGGTCAATATCCCGCAGGAACTCTCGCCGGCGCTGATGCCCTACCTTGTCTGCCGCCAGACCGAGCAGGGCGTCTCGCTCTATGGCAAGGACGGCAAGCTGCTCAATCCGGCCAATGCGAGGCAGGATTGCAGCGTCGTCCGCGAGAAATCACGCGGCAAGGTCGTGGGCAGGATGAAGGACCTCTATCTGGGCCGCAACCGGACCGAGCGACTGGCCGTGGCCGATTACTGGCTGAACCACATCGATTCGCTCACCGAACCGACGATCGACTGAGCCGGCACAAGGACCCGCAAGTATGTTCATATCCGCTCTCGTCGCCACACTGCTGATGCAGCAGGCCAGCGGTTCGGTCGAAGCCGTCTATCCGGACGATCCAACCACCTGGACGCTGGAATACCCGGTGCGCATCCAGCCCTATGTGGCTGACTATTACGACTGCCTTCGCTCGGGTTCCTACGTCATTGGTGACGGCGCGACCTTTGCCGCCCAATATCGTCAGGACGTGCCGCGCTGCGAAAAGAAGCGCACGCGGTTCGAGGCGGAAGCCAATGCCGCGTTGGCTAAGACCGGAGAGGCCTCCGCCACCCCGCCCATGGCGGTCGCCGGTATTTTCGAACGTGCGCAGCGCATTCATGTTGCGCGCGGGCAGAGCCTCGACCTCGCAGTAGGCACCAGGCTCTCCTCGCAGCCCGAATATGACGCGCTGCGCAGCCGAGTCGCGGTGTCGGTGGCTGGCGATACGCCGCGCTGCATCGCCAGGCTGCAAAGCCTGGTCGACCAGCGCCGCGTTTACATGGATGCCGAAGAACTCAAGGTCGAGGCGATCTACGCCAAGGCCGATTACACAAAGCAGGACCAGCAGGACGTGGCGCGCTACCAGAACCAGTTGCAGCGTTACAATTCGTTGATCCAACTTGAACAGCGCCAGTGCCCCGAGGCCGGCGAACAGGAGATCGAACATTTCGACCGAGACCACAGCAATGCTCAAGATTGATAACCTCACAGCCGAAATCGACGGCAAGCAAATCCTCAATGGCCTGACGCTGGAGGTACCTGCGGGCGAAGTGCACGCAATCATGGGCCCAAACGGCGCCGGCAAGTCGACCCTCGCTTACGTGCTGGGCGGCCGTCCGGGCTATGAAGTGACCGGCGGATCGGTCGAGTTCAGGGGGCAGGACCTGCTCGAACTCGACCCGCATGAACGCGCCTCGGCCGGCCTGTTCCTGGGCTTCCAATATCCGGTCGAGATCCCCGGCGTTTCCAACGTACAATTCCTGCGCGAGGCATTGAATGCCCAGCGCAAGGGACGCGGCGAGGAACCCTTGAGTGGCGGTGAGTTCCTCAAGCTGGCCCGCGAGAAGGCCGGCCTGCTCAAGCTCGACATGGAAATGCTCAAGCGGCAGGTGAATGTCGGCTTTTCGGGGGGTGAGAAGAAGCGCGCCGAGATGGTCCAGATGGGCATACTCGACCCCGCCTTCGCGGTGCTCGACGAGACCGACAGCGGGCTCGATATCGATGCGCTGCGCGTGGTGGGCGAAGGGATCAATACCATCATGCGCCAGCCCGATAAGGGCGTGCTGTTGATCACTCACTACCAGCGGCTGCTCGAAGTGGTGCGGCCTGACAAGGTCAGCGTGCTGGCCAAGGGCAGGATCGTGCGCACCGGTGGGCCCCAACTGGCGCAGCAGCTGGAAGACGAAGGCTATGACGCGGTGATGGCCGATGCCTGATACGGCCACCCTTCCGACCCGTCGGGACGAGGCCTGGCGCTATGCCGATATCGACGCGCTCGAACGGCTTGGCTCCGACGCGCTCGAGACGTGGAAAGAGATCGCGCTGGCGGCTGGCGAAACGCGCTGCCACGCCATGATCGTCGGCGGCGATACGGCCGAATTGCATCGGGTCCGGCTGACGCTGGAGGAAGGTGCGCGGGCCGAAATGTTTACCGTCATCGCCGGCGCGGCATCGTGCCGGGTCGAGGTCGAAGTGCGGTTGGCCAAGGGTGCCCATTTCGAGTTTGGCGGTGCCACCATCGGAGGCGGCGAGGCGGTGCGCGAATTCGTCACCAGCGTCGACCATGCCGAACCGGAGGGCACTTCCAACCAGGTCGTGCGCGCGGTCCACTGGGGCCGGGCGAGCGGCAATTTCCTCGGCACCATCAATGTTGCGCGCGATGCACAGAAGACTGATGCGGCACAGGATTTCAAGGGCTTGCTGCTCGAGAAAGGCGCTGCGGCCCATGCCGTGCCGCAGCTCGAGATCTTTGCCGACGACGTCAAATGTGCACATGGCGCGACCGTCGGTCAGATCGACGAAATGGCGCGATACTACATGGCCGCCCGCGGTATCCCGCCGCAGCTGGCCAAGCGCCTGCTGGTGCAGGCATTCCTCGGCGATGCCCTCGTGGCGCTTGAAGATGCGGATGAGCAGGAGCGGTTGCTGAAGACTGCGCTCGATGCGCTGGGCGGTGCGGTGTGAAGGAAACCGCCATCCTCTCGCGCAAGGCGGATTTTCCCGGGCTTGTGACGCCCGAGGGGGAGCCGTGGCACTATCTCGATACCGCTGCCACCGCGCAAAAACCGCAGGCGGTGATCGACGCCATGTCCCGCGCTTTGGGCAAGGACTATGCGACCGTCCATCGCGGGGTCTATTCGCGCAGCGCGCAGATGACGCTCGGCTATGAAGCGGCGCGGCGGAGGGTGGCCGAATTCATCGGTGCGGCCAGCGAAAACGAAGTGGTGTTCGTGCGCGTCGCGACCGAGGGCATCAACCTGGTCGCGCAAAGCTGGGGCGACAGCAATCTGGGCCCGGGTGACCGGATCATGCTCAGTCAGCTCGAGCATCATTCCAATATCGTGCCCTGGCAGATGCTGGCCCAGCGGGTTGGCGCGGAAATCGACGTCTGCCCGATTACTGAAGAAGGGCTGATCGACCTTGACTGGCTCGAAGCCCATCTGACCAAGCAGCACAAGCTGGTGGCTCTGGTGCATGTTTCGAACGTCCTTGGCTCTGTGCTGAAGGCGAAGCGGGCGGCGAGGGCGGCACATGGAGTGGGCGCCAAGCTGTTGCTCGACGGGTGCCAGAGCGCCCCACGTATGCGGCTCGACATGAGCGAACTCGAGTGCGACTTCTTCGTTTTCTCCGGTCACAAGCTTTACGGTCCCACCGGCATCGGTGCGTTGTGGGCGCGCGAGGACCTGCTCGATGCTATGCCCCCGTGGCAGGGCGGCGGCTCGATGATCGATTCCGTCACTTTCGCCAAAACCACCTATGCCCCGCCACCCCAGCGGTTCGAGGCCGGAACGCCGATGATTACCGAGGCTATCGCGCTGCATGCGGCGATCGACTATGTCGAAGCAGCTTGCGGTTCGGGGGGCATGGAACGGCTCTACGCGCATGAAAACGCGCTCGTGCGGCAGGCGCGCGAGGCGCTCGGACAGTTCAACTCGATCCGCCTCCTCGGCCCAGAATCGAGCGCCGGCATCCTCTCCTTCGTGATCGAGGGGGTTCACCCGCACGATCTGGGCACCATATTGGATGAAGAGAATGTCGCAATCAGGGCCGGTCACCACTGCGCCCAGCCATTGATGGCCCACCTTGGCGTTCCCGCCACTGCGCGTGCGAGTTTCGGCCTGTATAGCGATGAAAACGATATCGCCGCGCTGCTGCGCGGCATCGAACGAACCCAAAGGATCTTCGGATGAACAAGCCAAGCGACGACAAGGACTTTGTCGCAGCTCCCGCGCCCAACGAGGATGTGCTCAACGCAAGTTCCTCGAAGCCTCCGCGCGCGCGGGTTGAGGACGCGGTCGAAGACGAGGCACCGCACGAGAAGTTGGAGCGCAAGCGCGACTATCTCGAGGGGTTCCTGCAGAAAAAGCCCGAGAACGTGCCCGCAGGCGCGCCAGGCGGTGATCTGTACGAGGCAGTCGTCGCCGCGCTGAAGGAAATTTACGATCCGGAGATTCCGGTCAACATCTACGATCTCGGCCTGATTTACGGCGTCGAGGTGGACGATGAGGCCGATGTGACCGTTACGATGACGCTCACCACCCCGCATTGTCCGGTCGCGGAGACCATGCCCGGTGAGGTTGAATTGCGGGCTGCCAGCGTGCCCGGGGTGCGCGATGCCGAGGTCAATCTGGTGTGGGATCCGCCGTGGGGGCCGGAAAAAATGACCGACGAGGCTCGGCTTGAACTGGGAATGCTGTGATGGCCGATGAAAAAACCCGCCCCGCGCCCAAAGCTGCTGTGGTCCTGACCCCGGCTGCCGAGAAGCGCGTTGCCGAACTGATGTCCAAGGCGCCCGAGGACGCCATCGGGGTCAAGCTCTCGACCCCGCGTCGCGGCTGTTCCGGCCTCGCTTATTCGGTCGATTACGTCACCGAGGAAGCACCATTCGACGAGAAGATCGAAACGCCCGGTGGCGTTTTCTATATCGACGGGGCGAGCGTTCTTTACCTCGTCGGCAGCACAATGGACTGGGTCGAAGACGATTTCACCGCAGGTTTCGTGTTCGAGAACCCCAACGCCAAGGGCGCTTGCGGCTGCGGCGAAAGCTTCATGGTCTGAACCGTCAGTCGAGTTCGGCTTCAACCCGCTCGATCAGCGCCTTCTCGAGCGCGTCGAGTTCGCCGTCGGCCTCGACCATCGAATTCAGCCAGTTGGCCTCGAACTCGGTGACCTTCTCGCCCGCAATAGCGCGGACGGTGTAATCGGTGCCGGGACGCTTATGGCCGAATACCTTGCAGAAATGGTTGGCAACGGCAGGTGCCTCTTTCGCCATGCGGCCAAAGAAGCGTCCGACATTGACCGAGCTGTCGGCTATGAAGTTTTCCAGTTGCTTTGCGCGCTGATGCGATAGCTGAGCGTTGGCCGCGGAAAAGCCGCGCAGGAAATTGGCTACGCCATCCACGAATAGTTGCGGCCATTCCAATGCGTTGGCAGCCTTGAGCGTGGCATCCTTGATCCGGAAAAGCATTTCCGCGTCGTGGCGGCTGACTGCTGCTGGGCCGTGGCCGCCGCTGGCGAAGATCACGCGCCGGAGCAGGTGACATTCGGCCGTGCTGACGTGGCACGAGGCAAGTTCACCCCCGCAGCGGGTCGGCCCCTCGCCGTGCAATACAGCGTATTCGATTTGCTGGAGCACGAAATCCTTGAGGATTTCCGGCGTGTTGCGCGCCTTCTCGACGATCCGCACCAGCGCTTCCAGTTCGGCCATGGTTTCCAGCCGGCCGTCCTGGGCAATCGCATCAATCAACCAGCGCGCCTCATCCTCGTCGCACATCTGTTTTGGCTCGCTGCCGTTGAGCACGAACTCACTGATTGCCTCGACGAAAAAATCGACCCAGTCATTGCCTGGCGCATCGATCTGCCGGTTGATGGCAAAGATAGCCTCGGCCTCGGCGCGATGGATCTGGCCGTCGCCCCAGCCAAGCTGGCGCAGCGACCGGATTTCTTCGGGCGAAACACGGCGGTCTGCCGCGACCGACGTGGCAAGATTGTCGAACTGGAAACTCATGACGCCAAAACCCCCGCAATTGCTGTTAGCAGGCATCGCAGATCAGGCTTAATTCCCGGTTACCGTAGCCGGAAAAGCGCGGCGTCAGCGCCTTTTCAAGGCCCGCACGCAAGCGACGCGGTCGACATCGAGTGCGTCGCTGGCGCGCCGCGCATCGACATAGGTGGCGGTAGGCTCGGCCCCGCGCTGGAGCGGGTAGAGATAGATGTCGAGCACACAGGCCTCGCCAGTGAATTGCAGCTTGCGCGCATCGCCTTCGTAAACGTCGAGCCGCGGATTACCGAACTGGCGCTGCAACTGGCTGGCGGTTGCCCCGATGACCCCTTCAAGGCCGGGGATATTCATGATTCTCGGCGTGAGAAACTCTCCGGTAGACGCAACCGGCGGTGGAGCGGGGCGCGTCGGCGGGACGCGAACGGTGTTCTCGCGTGGTGGCGGCACTGCAGTGGTGCCGGCAGGAGCGGTAACGCAGCCTGCCAGCGAGGCGGAAAGAAGAATGGTTGCAGCAATCTTACGCATCGGGGCGGGGTTCCAGGCGCGAATGAACGAGATGGGTGGCGGCGGCCGCGCCAAGGACGGGCGCGATCAGATTGAGAATAGGGATGGCCAGCAGAGCGGCAACCGTGCCGCCCAGAAGAAAGCGCGTCAATCCGCCGAGCGGCTGCGCTTCGCCAAGTGCGCTGCGGTGGCGCAGCCACGCCATGTCCTGCAATTCGCGTCCCAGCAGCCAACCGTTGACCAACCAGAACAGGGCCACGGTGCCGATGCCGGTGACCAGCAGCACCAGCGCCACCGGCAGCGCGAGCAGATTGGCCGCGAGCGCACGTCCCAGCCCCTTAAGGCTCTGCTGCAGCGATTCGCAAAATGCCAGGTCGCGCGCCTGGCTATGGGCCCCCGGATAATGTCGGCGTTCGACCGCCAGCACGATCTCGTCGGCAAAGAACTGGATCACCGCCAGCGCAATGATGCGAAACAGCAGCCAGCCACCCAGAACCAGCAGCGCCACGGTGACAAAGCCGGATACCGCATCGCTATAATCGACCGGCAGGACTGCAGCGACATAGTTTTCCAGTAGGCGATCAAGCACGCTCCACAGCAGCGCTCCTGCGGCGATGAATATAGCCAGCGTTACCGCAATGCTCTTGACCAGCACACGCAGGATCGCCGGATCGGCAAGCTGGCTGGCGGCACGGGCAAAGGCGGTGGGCAGGCTTATCATTGCCGGCGCTTGTGAGTCGGCCGCCGCAGCAAGTCAATCGCTGGTCACGGTGCGAACAGCAAAGGGGGCTTGGCCTGTGCATGGCGAGCGGCTAGGCGCTCGCGCAACCAATTCTCTACAATCGATCAACAAACGGACCCTTCATGACCGAACCCCGCTACGACGTAATCGCCATCGGCAATGCCGTGGTCGATGTTATCGCCTCCTGCCAGGAGGAGCTGATCGACGAGCTCGAACTCAATCGCGGCGGGATGACCTTGATCGACGAGGCGCGGGCCGACGAGCTGTATGCTGCCATGCCCCCGGCGCGCGAGGTTTCCGGCGGTTCGGCAGCCAACACCCTGGCAGGGCTCAGCACGCTTGGCCTGCAATGTGCCTTTATCGGCCAGGTCGCCGACGACCAGCTCGGCAAGGTCTTCCGCCACGACATGCGCGCTACAGGCATCGATTTCGATCCCCCGGCGCGCGAGAGCGAGCCGGCCACGGGCCGAGTGCTGATCTTCGTCACTCCTGATGGCGAGCGCACGATGAACACCTTCCTGGGTGCCGGGCAGTATTTGCCGGCCGACGCGCTCGACGAAGACATCATCCGCAGCGGCGCTATCCTCTATCTCGAAGGCTATCTGTGGGACCCGGAAGAGCCGCGCAAGGCGATGCGCCGGGCCATCGAAGTCGCGCGCGAAGCTGGTCGCAAGATCGCCTTCACCGCTAGCGAGAGCTTCGTGATCGATCGCCATGGCGACGATTTCCGCCAGATGATCGAAGATGGCGTGATCGATATCCTGTTCGTCAACGAACACGAACTGGCGACGCTGACAGGCGAATCGGATTTCGAGGACGGAGTTGCTGCAGTTGCGGGTAAGGTTCCGGTTCTGGTCGCCACCCGCAGCGAGAAGGGCGCCATCGCCATTGCCAATGGCGAGCGCGCCGAGGTTTCCGCCGAACCGATCGATAAGGTAGTCGACACCACCGGCGCCGGCGACCAGTTCGCAGCAGGTTTCCTCTCAGGCCATGCCCGCGGCGAATCGCTCGCAACCTGCCTTAAGCGCGGTGCGATCGCCGCCGCCGAGGTGATCAGCCATTACGGCCCACGGCCAGAAGCCGATATGCAGGCGCTGATGCAAGAAAAGCTCGGTTAACCGCCGCGTTCGCGCACGGCCTCGCGCCAGCCGATATCGCGGCGGCAGAAACCGGACGGGAAATCGATCGCATCGACCGCGGCGTAGGCGGCGGCCTGCGCTTCGCGGACATTGGCTCCGCTGGCGGTCACGTTGAGAACGCGCCCACCGCTGGCAACCAGCTGGCCGTCTGCATCGCGTGCGGTCCCGGCGTGGAAGACTTTGGCACCTTGCGCCTCGGCCTCACGCAAATCGATCAAACCGCCCTTGCGCGGGGTGCCGGGATATCCATCAGCGGCCATGACCACGGTCAGAGCGGTTTGCGCCTGCATCCTGGCCTCGGGATACTCTTCCAGTCGCCCTTCGGCACAGGCCAGCAACAATTCGCCCAGGTCCTCGTCCAGTCGCATCATCAGCACCTGGCATTCGGGATCGCCGAAACGGGCATTGTATTCGACCAGTTTCGGTCCCTGGTCGGTCAGCATCAGCCCGGCATAGAGCACGCCTGAATAAGGCATGCCTTCCTCGCGCAGGGTCTGTACCGTCGGTGCAAGTATTTCGCGCATTGCCTGATTCTGCAGTTCCTCGGACAGTACCGGGGCCGGCGAATAGGCGCCCATGCCGCCGGTGTTGGGGCCGACATCGCCATCGCCCACGCGCTTGTGATCCTGCGCGGTGCCGATCGGGAGGATGGCCGTGCCGTCTGTCAGCGCGAAAACGCTCACTTCCTCACCGCGCATGAATTCCTCAATCACCACTTCTGCGCCAGCGCTTCCGAACTGGCCGGAGAACATGTCCGATAGCCCGGCCTCGGCATCTGCGCGGGTTTCGGCGATGACCACGCCCTTGCCTGCGGCGAGCCCATCGGCCTTGAGGACAAATGGAGCCTCGAATCGGTCGAGTGCTGTGAGCGCCTCGTCAAGCGAGCGCGTACGAACATAGCTGGCGGTCGGAATGCCGGCGCGCTCGCACAGATCCTTGGTGAAACCTTTCGAACCTTCAAGCTGCGCGGCCGCCCTGTCCGGTCCGAACACCGCCACGCCGGCTGCGCGCAAGCTGTCACCCAGCCCATCGACCAGTGGCGCTTCGGGGCCGATGACAACCAGCCCGATACGCTTTTCCGCGCACAACTGCACCACCGCTTCATGGTCGGCGACATCGAGCACGATACACTCTGCATGATCGGCGATGCCCGGATTACCTGGCGCCGCGTACAGTCGGTCCCCACCTCCGGCCAGCAACCGGGATTGCGCGAGCTTCCACGCCAAGGCATGTTCGCGCCCACCCGAGCCGATCAAAAGGATATTCATGGCAGGCCCCCAAGGCGATGACAGTTATGACGACGGTTCGCCGCGCGGCTTGGTAGCGCGGTCGAGACCGGGCGACAACGCTGAGCCGCTATCAGTCAGTGCGCTGTCGCAAATGCTCAAGCGTACAGTCGAGGAACGCTTCGGCCATGTTCGCCTGCGGGCCGAGCTTTCAGGCGTCAAGCGCGCCGCCTCCGGCCACATGTACTGCTCGTTGAAAGATGACAAAGCGGTCATCGACGGGGTTATGTGGCGCGGGACGGCGCAGCGGTTGGCGTTCCAGCCCGAAGACGGGCTGGAAGTGATCGCCACCGGCAAGCTGACTACTTATCCTGGCCGCTCCAAGTACCAGGTCGTGATTGAGAGCCTGGAGATCGCCGGCGAGGGCGCGCTGCTGGCGCTGCTTGAAAAAACGCGGGCGCGGCTCGAGGCGGAGGGACTGTTTGCCGCCGAGCGCAAGCGAGCGCTTCCGTTCCTTCCGCGTACTATCGGGGTGGTCACATCACCCACCGGGGCTGTCATCCGCGATATCCTGCACCGGCTTGCCGACCGCTTTCCCAGTCATGTTCTGGTGTGGCCGGTGCTGGTCCAGGGTCAGGGCGCGGCCGAGCAGGTCAGCGCTGCCATTCGCGGCTTCGGGGCGATTCCCGAAGGCGGCGCGGTCCCCCGGCCCGACCTGCTGATCGTTGCGCGCGGGGGCGGCTCGATCGAGGATTTGTGGAGCTTCAACGAGGAAATCGTCGTCCGCGCCATTGCCGATTGCCCGATCCCGGTGATCAGCGCAGTTGGCCACGAGACCGATACTTCGCTGGCCGATTATGCGGCCGACCGCCGCGCTCCGACGCCGACCGCGGCGGCAGAAATGGCAGTGCCGGTGAAGGGCGAATTGGCGGCGACGTTGAGCGATTTTGCTGCCCGCCAGCAACGCGGCGTGTTGCGGCCGCTCGCGCTGGGTCGCGAACGGCTGGACGCCCGCACGAGCAACAGGTTGGCGACGTTGGCGCAGGCA
>SHLU01000188.1 GCA_004282995.1 Sphingomonadaceae bacterium | reverse complement strand
ATCGAGTCACTGGTCCGGGACGCCCAGAACGGGGACGTCCGGGCCTTCGAGCACTTCGACCTTGCCGGCCTCGATGCTTTCCTCGACCAGCAGGTAGGGGAGCACGGCCTTGCCCAGCCCCGCCGTCGCGCTGCTGAGCGCCTGTCCGGCATTGCCGACGCTGACGGTGGCCTCGACCCCTTCGGGCAGCGGCGCGCCGGGCCAGTCGATCCAGTCGTCGCCGTTGTAGCCAGGCTGCGCGATGACCACGCGACGCGCCGGCGCCAGTTCGACGCCCTCGAGATCGCCCGGCCCGTCGACCAGCCGGATCGCGACATCGAGATTGGCTTCGGTGAAGTCGGCGTTCTCGTTCTCGACCAGCTGGTAACGCACGCCGGCGCTTTCCGCGCGGAAGGCGGCAAGCCGGTGGCTGAGCCACTGGGCATAGAATTCGCGCGGGGCGGCGATGGTGTAGCGGTCGGACGCCTGGCCCGCCTGCATGTTCTGCACGCTCTCCTCGAACTTGAGGAAGCCTTCGCGCAAGGGTTCAAGACCCGCGCAGCCTTCCTCGGTCAGTTCGAGGCCCTTGCTGGTGCGGCGAAACAGCACCGTGCCGAGGTGATCCTCCAGCGCGCGAATCTGCTGGCCGACCGCGGCCGGGGTCACCGCCAGCTCGTCCGCCGCGCGGGTAAAGGACAGGTGCCGCGCAGCCGCGTCGTAAACGCGCAAGGCATTGAGAGGTAGATGGGTCCGCTTCATTGTGCGGGAGGATTTAGAGGGGTGTAGCCCTTACCGCAACTGCGAAGAAAGCCCTGCGTATACCGCGGCGCTAGCGTTCGGCGGTTTCCGGAGCGGCAAGCGGGAAAAACGGGATGCGCACTTCGAGCGGCGACCCATCCTCGCGGTGGAAAGTGTAGAACCCTTCCATCGAACCATAAGGGGTACCCAGCGGGCAGCCCGAGACATAGTCGTGACTTTGCCCCGGCCTCAGCACGGGTTGTTCGCCCACAACCCCGTCGCCATCGACGTGGCTGACCAGTTCCTGCGCATCGGTAATGCGCCAGTGACGGCTGATGAGCTGGACTCGCTCGTTCGAGTGATTCTCGATGCGGATATGATAGACCCAGAACCACTTGCCCGCACTCGGCCTGCTCTGTTCGGGCAGGAAATTGGCCGTGACGCGCACAGTGATATCGTCGGTGGTGGCGGCGTGCTGGAAAAGCTCTTTCATAACATCATTGAAGGTAAACGCCCGTCCGCACTCTGCAAGGGGGGCGGACGGCTATTTATCCACCTGTTGCCGAAAGGTCAGCTTCGCCAGTCGCAGCTGTCGAACCCGCGCGGTCAGACGAAAGCCAGCATTTCTTCGATCTGGCCGAGCCGTTCCTTGCCAAAGAACATCTCCTCGCCTGCCCCGATATCGACAAAGAAGGTGGGAATGCCGAAGGCTCCACGATCGATGGCCGATTGCGTGTTGTCTACCAATTGCTGCTTGATGGCGGGATCCTGTGTTTTTGCCATCAGGTCCGCGGCATCGAAACCGGCGGCCGACAATCTCTCTGCCAAGGGGCCGGGCTCGTCGACCGGCACGCCATCCTCCCACAGCGCCGGCAGGAGCGTTTCGACAAGCTTCACACGCTCTTCGCCATCGACTGCCACCAGCATTCGCTGCAAGGTCACCGAATTGAACGGGAACTGCGGGTGCAGCCTGTACCGGTCGAGGCCGTATTTCTCGATGAAGCGACGCATTTCCAGCATCGCATATTCGACTTTGCCCTTCACATCCTTGTCACGGATCATTGGCGGTGCATTGCCTGTCAGCCTGTGCATGCCGCCAAGGAAAACCGGTGTCACAATCAGCTCAGCTCCAGTACGAGCGAGGATGTCGCGCAGAGGATACCAGGACAAGTAGCCGTTCGGACTCACGAAATCGAAGATCAGTTCAACCTTACCGGTCATGCGCGCTTCTCCCTAGAACCCTGCCGCCGACAATGCGCGGTCGAGATCCTCCTTCACGTCCTCGATATCCTCGAGCCCGACATTGATGCGAAGGAGTCCCTCGGTCACGCCCATTTCGGCCCGTGCATCTTCACTCATTGCGGCGTGGGTAGTGCTGGCCGGATGACACATCAGGCTGCGGGCATCGCCGATATTGTTCGAGATATCGACCAGTTGCAGCGCGTCGAGCACGGCGAAAGCCGCACTACGATCGCCCACATCGAATGCAAAAATCGGCCCGGTGGCGCGCATCTGCTGCTTCGCAAGATCGTGTTGCGGATGGCTGGGCAATCCAGGATGGAGCATCTTCGGCACTCGCGGCTCGATCATCTTGCCGAGCGCTACCGCATTCTCACTTTGTCGCACGGCGCGCAGGTCCAGCGTCTCGAGCCCCTTCAACACCACCCAGGCATTGAAGGGCGAGCAATTGGGCCCGGTATTGCGCTGGAACGGTAGCAACACTTCCTCGATCCATTGCTCGGTGCCGCAGACAGCGCCGGCAAGGACCCGGCCCTGTCCATCCATCAACTTGGTCGCGCTATAGGCAACGACATCTGCTCCAAAATCGAGCGGCTTCTGCAGGACGCTGGTAGCAAAGGCGTTGTCGACGACTGTAGTGATGCCGTGCGCTCGGGCGAGATCGCAGACATGGCGCAAATCGACCACATCGAGAGTCGGATTGGCGGGGGTTTCGAAGAAAAACACCTTGGTATTGGGCTGGATGGCCGCTTCCCATTGATCGTTGTCAGCGCTGTCGATGACACTCGTCTCGATTCCAAAGCGTGGACACAAATGGTCAACCAGCCACCTGCAGGAGCCGAAGGCAGCGCGCGCGGCAACCACGTGATCGCCTGCCGAAAGCTGGCACAGCAGTGCGGCGGTCATTGCCGCCATGCCGCTGGCCTGCGCCCTGCATGCCTCGGCTCCCTCCATCAGCGCGATCCGCTCCTCCAGCATGGCGACGGTCGGATTCTGAAGGCGCGAATATGTCATGCCTTCGGCTTCACCTGCGAACCGGTCGGCCACGGTCTGGGCATCGTCATAGGTATAGCCCGAAGTGAGAAACAATGCCTCGCTTGTTTCGCCATGCTCGCTACGCCAGGTTCCACCGCGAATGGCCTGAGTCGCGGGTCGCCAGTTCTGTGTAATCGAGCGATCGGTGCCGGTGGTTTTCTTCATGCGCGCTTGCTTAAGCGAGCTTGGCCGATGCGTCCAAGATTTTGCTGCAAGGACGGTGCGGCTGAACGAAAAGCGGGACGTGTACGAGGCCGTTTTGTCGAACCT
>SHLU01000052.1 GCA_004282995.1 Sphingomonadaceae bacterium | reverse complement strand
GTTCTGTTTCGGCCATGGAAGCTCGCGCCTAGCGTGCTGACCCGGCGAAATCCACTGGCCGGGAGCGATTTACGGGATTGTGCGTTGCACAACTACCCATTTGCGGTCAGAACCATCGAAATCAAGGGCCGGGAGAGCCCGATAGAGGGGTCGAGAGAACCCCAATGCAGGGGATACGCATTGCTTTACCACGCACATGAGCTGCAGCGCTCTTGGCTTCATGGAGCCAGTTCGCTTGCCGCCATTTCGGCTGAATGGCTGACCAATCCGCTGAACCCGATGTCTTACACGGCCATGGGCCCGGTCTCTGCCAGCGCGCTCGAAGTGTTCGCGCATGCGACCCAGAATCGCGGCAAGCCTGAATTCGGCATCGAAAAGGTCATGATCGACGGCGCGCCATGCGCGGTCAGTGAAACCACCGTGCTGACCAAGCCTTTCGGTGATCTTCTGCGCTTCGCCCGCGAAGGCCTGCCAGACGACGCGCCTTCGCTGCTGATTGTCGCCCCGATGAGCGGACATTATGCCACGCTGCTGCGCGGGACGGTCGAACGCATGGTCGAATCCAGCGTGGTTTATATCACCGACTGGGCCGATGCCCGGACCGTGCCTGAAAGCGCCGGACATTTCGACCTCGACGATTACATCGATTACCTGATCGAATTTCTCGACTTGATCGGCCCGGATTCGCAAGGCGGACGTGCGCACCTGATGGCGGTGTGCCAGCCTTCGGTCCCGGCCTTTGCGGCGACCGCATTGATGAACGGCCGACGCGATCCGCATCGTCCCGCCACGCTGACAATGATGGGCGGTCCGATCGATACGCGCGAGAGTCCAACCACGGTCAACGACCTGGCGATGGAGCGTCCGATCAGCTGGTTTCGCCAGAATGTGATCGCCACGGTACCGATGAATTATGCCGGTGCCGGCCGCCGGGTTTATCCCGGCTTCATGCAGTTGGCCGGGTTCATGAGTATGAACCTCGGCGCGCATATCCAGAGCCACTACGAGATGTTCAAGCACCTCACCGTAGGCGACGAGACCAGCGCGCAGGCGACCAAGGATTTCTACGAGGAATACCGCAGCGTGTGCGACATGACGGCGGAGTTTTATCTGCAAACGGTCGAGGAAGTGTTCCAGACCCACGCCATCCCGAACGGTACTTTCCGCCACCGCGGCGAACTGGTCGACCTCTCCGCGCTGGACGATACCGCGCTGCTCGCCATTGAAGGCGAGCGCGACGATATCTCGGGTATCGGCCAGACCAGGGCCGCGCTCAAGCTGACACCCGCATTGGCCAAGAACAAGAAGCGCTACTTCCTCGCCGAAGGGGCCGGTCATTACGGCATTTTCAACGGCAGCAAGTGGCGTGAGATCATTGCCCCGGTAGTCGAGGATTTCATGGCCGAACATCGCGTCAAGGGCGCGAAAAGCCCCGCGAAGGCTTAGCGCGCTGCGTCGCGTTCGACTTTAGGCATTCGGAGGAAAATGCGCCGGATCACCCGCCGCGCCCACAACAGCAGGGCGGTTACCAGAGCCAGCAGCAGCAGGGCTATGCCGCCCGCGACCAGCGGGAATTCGTAAGCGAGATAGAGCAGTGCGCCGGTCGCGACATCTTCTACAGTCGAGACCGCGACATTGCTGATCGGTTCAGGGCTGGTGTTGACCACAGCACGGGCGCTGGCCTTGCCGCCATGGGCGACGAAGCTGGCTCCACCACCAAGGATGAACGCGATCACCTGCATGGCCGGGTCCGATGGGTCGACGATTGCCAGCGCCAACAGTGCCCCGCCGACCGGTCGCGCCGCCGTGTGCAACGTGTCCCACAGAGAGTCGAGCCACATTACCTTGTCGGCGAAGAATTCGGCCAGCGCTGCGAAGCCGGCGATCCCCATCACCCATGGATTGGCCAGTACGGCCAGGCTGTCGAGATGTTCGGGCAGTGGCAGTGCGCCCGACCGCATGGCGATGCCGGTCGCTAGGATGCTGAGATAAAGCCGCCAGCCAGCCAGCAGGCTGACGCTGCCGGCAATGCCAATGATCTCCATGATCCCCAACGCAAACCTCCCGCTAACCCTTGCCGGGCAGCGGGAGGATGCTGTGTTGCCTCGCGAAAGGCAAATGGCTTCACGAAATCAGAAAATCTCGAACAGGCCGGCTGCGCCCATTCCGCCGCCAACGCACATGGTGACGACGGCATATTTCGCACCGCGACGCTTGCCCTCGAGCAGCGCGTGGCCGGTGCAACGGGCGCCGGTCATGCCATAGGGATGACCGATCGAGATCGAGCCGCCGTTGACGTTGAGCTTGTCATTGTCGATGCCGAGCTTGTCACGACAGTAGATCACCTGCACCGCGAAGGCTTCGTTCAGTTCCCAGAGGCCGATGTCGTCGACCGACAGGTCGAAACGCTTGAGCAGCTTGGGAATGGCAAAGATCGGGCCGATGCCCATTTCGTCGGGTTCGGTGCCGGCGACAGCCATCCCCACATAACGGCCGAGCGGCTGCAGGCCCTTCTGTTCGGCGAGCTTTGCTTCCATCACCACGACCGCAGAGGAACCGTCCGAAAGCTGGCTGGCATTGCCGGCGGTGATGGTGGTGCCGGGGCCCATGACAGGCTGGAGCTGCGACAGACCTTCGAGCGTGGTCGAGGGACGATTGCCCTCGTCCTTGGCGATGGTGACTTCCTGGTCGGAAACCTCGCCGGTTTCCTTGTCCTTCACCTTGTGAGTGGTGGTGACCGAAACGATTTCGTCGTCGAACTTGCCGGCTTCCTGCGCGGCAGCGGTACGCTGCTGCGACTGCAGGCCGTATTCGTCCTGCGCTTCGCGGCTGATGCCGTAGCGCTGGGCCACGGTCTCGGCCGTCTGCAGCATCGGCATGTAGATCGCGCCGTGCATGTTCATCAGTTCCGGGTCGGGCATGACACGCATTTCGGGCGTTTGCACCATGCTGATCGATTCCTGCCCACCGGCTGCAACCACGTCCATCCGGTCGATCACGACCTGTTTGGCAGCGGTGGCGATGGTCATCAGGCCCGAAGAGCACTGGCGATCAATGGTCATGCCGCTGGTGCCGATAGGGCAGCCGGCACGCAACGCGACCTGGCGAGCGAGATTGCCGGCCTGCGCACCCTGCTGGAGCGCGGCGCCCCACAGCACGTCGTCGACTTCGCCGGGTTCGATGCCGGCGCGCTCGATGGCGGGTTTGAGCGCATAGGCGCCAAGTGTCGCGCCCGGGGTGGAGTTGAAAGCACCCTTGTAGGCTTTGCCCATACCGGTACGGGCGGTGGAAACGATGACTGCATCACGCATGGGGAATGTCCTTTGCTGCGTTGTCTGTTTGGAAGTGTCGAATATCGCCAGGGGAGGACGAGCTCAGACGAAGTACTGGGTGATCCACTCGCAGATCAAAGCCGGCTTGTCCTCGCCTTCGATCTCCATAGTGATCTCGGCAGTCTGTTGCCACTGGCCGGGACGCTTCTCGATCATTTCGAGCAGCTTCCAGTGGCCGCGGATACGCTTGCCGGCCCGCACGGGGGCGATGAACCGGGTCTTGTTGCCCCCGTAATTGACGCCCATCTTCACGCCGTCGATCTTCTCCATGTCGGAATTGGCACCGAGATAGGGGATCATAGATAGCGTCAGGAAGCCGTGCGCGATGGTCCCGCCGAACGGTGTCATCTTGGCGGCTTCTTCGTTGATATGGATGAACTGGTGATCGCCGGTTGCATCGGCGAACTGGTTGATCCGCTCCTGGCTCATCTCCACCCATTCGCTGCTTCCAAGCTGTTCGCCGACTTTTTCTGCGAGTTCCTGCGGGGTCATTGGCCGTTCCTCCTGGATGTATTGTCACGAGCGCGACTCCGGTCGTCATCGCGCCTTTCGAAGCCGGTCATGCAGCATCGAACGGGGTAGCGCAACGTTGCTTTCCGTAAACGTCAAGCTGACGCTACGGCATCGGTTGAAAGCAGCCGGTGCGAAACTTTGAAACCGTCCCTAACAGCCCCTTAACCGGCACGCGCTAATGCGGGCAGGCGCGCGCGGTGCGCGCTTCTGTTCGTGGAGAAATCATGCTCGCCAGAGCGTTCCAACGCCTGCTTGCCCCGGCGCTGTTCGGTCCGTTGGTGGTGCTTGTGGTCAGCGCGATCGAGTTGGCGGTGGCGGACCGGAAATACGGGCTGTTCAGCGGTGGCTTCGGCCAGTCGAGCGCGGTCGATACGCCAGCTGAACTTGCGCTATTCCTGGCCGGGTTTGCAATCGCCCAAGTGGCTGCAAGCCTTGTCGCCTGGCGCGCGGCCGCCTGGCTGGCGCGCGGTCCGGGCCGAGCAATGGCGATGGTCCATTTCGCTTTCCTCTATGGCGGACTCAGCCTGCTGGCGCTGACGCTGCAGTATCAGCTCCATTCCTATTTCAGAGCTGCCGTGAGCTTTGCGCTGTTAACGCAGCTCGGCGGAGGCAGCGCGGCTGACGCCCTGCTGTTCGCCAAGAACGAAATCGCCCTGGGCGTCGCTGCTCTCACAGGCTTTGGACTTGCTTGGTGGTGCGCCGGACGAGTGGTGCGAAAAATCGTGACGGGGGAGCCATCCCCAGTGCATCGCGGACCGCGTTGGCGGGGGATCGCCATCATCTGGGCCGTGCTCGTGGCGGCTGTCGTTCTGCTTCCCCGGACCGGCAGCGACGGTGCGCGCGGTCTGGAGCATATCCTTGTATGGAACGCTGTAACTTCAGCGGTGACGCAGGCGAGCGATTTCGACCGAGACGGATATGGCCTCGCCGGTCGCCAGATTGATCGAAACCCGTTCGATTCATCGCGCCACCCTCTGGCGCTGGATATTCCCGGCAACGGCGTGGACGAAGACGGATTCGGCGGAGACCTGGAGCTGGTCGCTATCCCGCAGACTGCCCCCGATGCGGTGCTGACGGGCGATAAGCCGCATGTCGTGATCGTAGTCTTTGAAAGCACACGTTTCGATGTCCTGGGCAAACGCATCGATGGTCGACCCGTGGCTCCCAACCTCGAAGCAATCGCGGCGCAGGGCTCCGCCATAACGCCGGTCTTCAGCCATGTTGGCTTCACCACCGAATCGCTCAAATCGCTGTTTGGCGGTGCGCTGACCGTCGAACAGGGCGCGCCGAGCCTGTTCCATGACCTGAAGCGAAGCGGTTACGGTGTCGGGGTGTTTTCCGGCCAGCCGGAAGACTTCGGCGGCATCGCCAAGGCGACGGGCATGCGCGAAAGCGCCGATGTCCTCGTCGATGCTGAAACCCTCAAGGACAAGCGCGCCTTCGGCTTTGCCGCGCAAGGCTCTCTGCTGATCGATGAAGGCATCGTGCTTGGTGAATTCGAGCGCGCATTTGGGCAGCGGAAGGTCTGGTCAAAGCCGCAATTCGTCTATCTCAATTTCCAGTCGCCGCATTTCCCCTATCACCATGGTGCCATTGCACAGCGGCTGGCCCATCCCCCGGTCACGCGCGGAGAAATCGCGGCCGACAATGCGGCCCGGGTTCAGGCAACCTATTGGAATGCGGTAGCTCATGCCGATGCAGCGCTTGGCCGGCTGGTGGCGAAGCTTAAAGCGGTTGGAGCGTGGGACAATACGCTGTTGCTGGTGACCGGCGACCACGGCGAAGCATTGTTCGAAAACGGGTTCCTTGGCCACGGCCACGTCATCAACCGGCTGCAGAACGGCACATTCCTCGTCAGCAATCGTACGCTCGAGGGTGTGTCCGGTCCTATCGCGCAAAGCGACATACGCCGCATTCTGCTCGGCCAACTGGGCGTGGATCTGCCACCGACCGCTGCTTTCGCACCGTTCATGCATATCGGCCCACTCGACAGTCCGGCGGCGATCGGCATCGTTGATCCTGACTACGGGATCGTCACCCTGCGCCTTGACCGGGAGGAGGCTTGTTTCGAGAAGGACGGGAGCTGTGCCGGGTATGCCGGACTGGCATCTACCCGGCGCACGGCGGTTGACCGGCTGGTGGCGCGATGGGGATCGGAACGCTGGGCTTTGCGGTCGCGAAGGGTGCGCAACTAGTCGGGCGTCGCGGCTATGGCTGGCTGGCGTGCCTGGCAGCTACCGCCTGCCGCTCCATCCGAGCCAGTTTGGCGCGCTGAACAACCGGTGTCTCGAACCGCTTGAGATAGCTCCACAGGCCGCATTGCACGCCGACCAGCAGCAGAATGAACGGCTGGTAGGCAATTCCCTGGAACAGCGAGCCAACAAGGTAGATGATCTGCGCATATTGCAGCGCGGTGGCGAGCGGGGCCTGCCATTGTTCGCCATCGCCCGTCTTGTCGCGCCAACGGCGGCGGATCTTTTCCATTTGCCACAGGCCCAGGGCGTGCAGCCACATCCACGCGATAAAGCCGGGCCAGCCCTGCTCGCCGAGGACTTCGAAGAAGGCCGAGTGGAAGGCACGAGCCTCGTCCACGACCTGCTTGTACTCGACGCTGACCGAGTTTCCTTCGCCGGTCTGTACCGGCATACGGTATTCGAAGCGGTTGGCACGGTAGATGTCGAAACCGCCGCCAAGGGGGTTCTCCTGGACATAATCCCAAGTCCACTCCCAAACCGCGACGCGGGTCGAGGCTGACTGATCGCCTTCGTGGCTTCCGATGGTCGACATCCGGTCGTAATAGCTTTGCGGGATGAAAGGCAGCGCCATCATGCCGAGCAGGCCGCCTGCCAGCAAGAACATCGCCCTTCGCTTGACGTCGCGCAGGGCCAGCACCAGCAGCACCGCGATGCATACCAACCCGGTGCGCGCCACAGTCCCGAAGGGTATCAACAGGCACGCGAAGATCAGCGCGTAACAGAACAGCCGCACCCGCCAGTCTGGCGCGAAGATCGTGCCGTGTCGCGTAAACCAGATAATGAGCGGTATGATGCCGACCGCGACCGTGGCCAGGGTGGAGCTTTCGTAAATGCCGCTGTTGTCGTTCACGAACAGCGCCAGCACACCATACCCGCCGCCGCCGAAAACGGTCTTGAGCGCGCCGGAGATGATGATAGCGCCGACACTCAGCACCATGACCAGCGCCGCCGCCTCTATCCGGCGGCGGGTGAACAGGGTGAAGGGCAGGAAGATGGCGAAAAACAGCGCCTTCCATACCCACTCCCACTTGGTGTTCGCAGGTTCGGGGAAGGGGGTGCCTTGCAGGGTGTAGAAGCACCACACCAGCAGGAAGACCAGCAGCGCCTGCCTCAGGGTAAATCGTACGTCCTTCTTGCGGTCGGTCATCAGCCAACCGGCAAATGCCGCACAAAACGCGATCAGCGAGACTGGAATGCCGGCGAAGAAACCGAAGGCGATTTTCTGCGGCGCCAGGATATCGATCCACAGATAGGACAGCACCCACAGGAACGGGCGACGCAGGCCCATGGCGAGGAACATGCCGAAAAAGCCGAGGAAAAAGAGGTCCGTCATCCGTCGGATCGACCGTCTGGCGTCGACGAGCCGGTGTCTTCTGCGTCGAGCGTGTCATCACCCATCAGGCGATAAAGCGCTACCAGCAACAGGCCGTGCACCAGCAGGAGGGTGAACATGTCGATCATGGCTGCTCGGTTCGTGTCCTTGGCTGCGGTGGGCGTAAATCTCCACACCTTAGCCATGCGGTTAGCACCGGCGAGTTGACGGCTCGTTAAGCACAATCGGCTTATGGCGGCAGGTATGACCCGTGTGCTCCACGTCCTCGACCATTCGCTGCCGCTGCATAGCGGATATACTTTCCGTACGCGTGCGATCCTCAAGGCGCAGTTGGCCAGCGGGCTTGATGTGCGCGGGATCACGGGCGCGCATCACCGGACCGAGGGTGTGGAGCATAGCGAGGAGACAATCGAGGGGCTCACCTTTCACCGCGCCGGCGGAGTGATTTCAGGACCCCCGGGCCTGCGTGAACTGAGCGAAATTTCCCGCCTGGCCGAGGCCATCGTCGCGCTGGCCAAACGCTGGCGCCCAGACGTTCTGCACGCCCACTCCCCGGCGCTGTGCGGCATGGCTGCGGTCCGCGCCGGACGGCGGCTGAGAATTCCCGTCGTCTACGAGATCCGCGCCTTCTGGGAAGATGCCTCGGTTGAAAATGGCACCGGCAGTGCAGGTTCGCTCAAATATCGCCTGACCCGGGCGTTGGAAAATCGCGTGGTGGCCCAGGCTGATGCCGTATTCACCATTAGCAAGGGCCTGCGAGACGACCTGGTCGGTCGCGGACACCCTGCGGGCAAGATCGGCCTTTCACCCAATGGGGTCGATTTGTCACTGTTCGGCCAACCTGCCATGCGCGACGATGATCTGGCCGATCGGTTGAAGATCGGAGCTGGGCCGGTGATCGGATTCATCGGCAGCTTCTACGATTACGAGGGTCTCGACGATTTGATCGCGGCCCTGCCGATCCTGCGCCAACGGCACCCCCAGGCTCGCCTGCTGCTGGTCGGAGGTGGACCATGCGAACAGGCATTGCGAAGCCAGGCGGCTGCCGGACCGGCGGCCGACGGTGTCATTTTCACGGGCCGCGTGCCGCATGAGGAAGTCGAACGCTATTACTCGCTGATCGATATTCTTGCCTATCCGCGCAAACGCAGCCGCCTGACCGAACTGGTTACGCCGCTGAAGCCGCTGGAGGCGATGGCGCAACAACGGCTGGTGGCGGCATCCGATGTCGGCGGTCACCGCGAGCTGATCGAGGACGGGGTGACCGGCATCCTGTTTCCGGCCGACAATCCAGAGGCTCTGGGCGAGGAACTGGCCGACTTCATCGACCGCCGATCAGGCTGGGAAGGCATACGTCAGCGGGGGGCGGACCACGTGGCCGGAGCGCATGACTGGGCGCGCAATATTCGTCGTTATCAAAGCGTTTACCATCATTTGATAGCTAGTGTGTCTCATGGACCGGTGTCGGAGGCTGCATGAGCATGCCTGCGCCCGGGAATGGACACTAATGACGGAAGGCTCGACCATGGCACAAACGGCAAAGCGCACGGGCGGCACCCAACCGCCGATCAGCGCCCATCCGGTTTTCCCGGTCATCGTCGCGCTGTGGTTTGCCGCGCTGTTCGGCATTGGCAGCCTGATAATGCCCATCACCCTGATGGAGCGGATGGTTGTCGCCGTCGGACTGCCTGGAATCATTGCCGCCGCCGCTCCTCCGCTGGGTCTGACCGCCAAGTTCGCCTTTGCCGTTGCGGCATCGGTGTTGGGGGCACTGGCCGGACTGGTAGTCGCCCGCAAGGTGGTCGCCGCGCAATCGGCTGCGGAGCCGGGTGTCTCGGTGCGGCCTGCACGCCGCAGCGAGTCCGGCTCGGCCAAGCGGCCCATCGTCGCGACAGAAGAACTGGGCGCCGAGGGCCTCGGGCAGGCAAGCGATACCCGTACCGGCTTTGAAGAGCCTGAAGAGAAGTTTGAAAGCGCTCCGATCCCGGGCCGTCGCCGCGCGCTTTCGATCACCGACGAATCCGGGCCCAGTGAGTACCTCGCCTCGGTCCCGCTTCCGGGCGAGGACGTAGACAACGAGAGTAACCAGGCCTCCAGCCTCGGCGACCAGGTCGACGACGACTATGAGGAACGTTCTGGGGCGGGCATGCTCGATCTGCACGGCTTCCGCCCGCCCGACCCCAACGAACGCGCCGATCGCAGCAACGTGATCGACGAACCGGATGCGTTTACTGCCCCTGGTGGAGAGGGCGAAGCCCAGGTTTTTGGCACCGTCGTCGGGAATCGAATGTTCGATGCTCCGGCGCGCCACCCGAGCTCGCAGGAAGATGTGGCCACCGGCGCTGATTCTGACGCAGCCGAGGACATGACTTGTTCTCCCCTGGAACTGACCATGCCGGAGGAAGAAGACTTGAACTTCACGAAACCCGAGCCCGAAACCGAACGCTACAATCCTTTTGCGCAACAGGTTTTGCGCGAGCATGCGAGCGGGGATGAATTGGCGCCGCAGGAGGTCGAGCAGGTTGAGGGCAGCGAAGAAGATGGCTCGCAAGAAGGTCAGGGTGATCTGGCCGACCTTGCGATGAGTGACCTTATCGAACGCTTCGCCAGGGCGCTGAAAGTGGCAGACGAGAATGCTGCGGCGACCACAGCCGGATTGGCGCCAGACAGTGCCGAGCCGGATTATGACGATGACGATAGCGATGCGGTCCCCTTCACTTTTCAGCGCGGTGGCACGGAAAAGGCGGCCACGCCCATCGAAACCGGGGCCGGCGGGATCTACGCGGATGCAGTTACCGATAATGACACATCGGTTGCCGACCGCCCGACGAAAGTCGATTTCGATTTCGCTGCGCAGGGCAATCCCGCCGTTCCGAAGGCCTTGCGTCCGCTCGACCTGGCTGAATTCGAAAGTATGGAAGAGGACGATGAAGACCCTTTCCAGGCCGACTTTTCACTGGCTCCGGCGCAATCGGAAGGTGGGCGGATGTTTCATCGCCCCAGCGAAAACGCTTCGGACAGTGAGGGGCCAACCGAGGCTGGCGCCAGCGAGGTAGCGACGCAGCTCTTCGCTCGTGGCAACGCCTCCGACGTCGATGACGAGGAAGAAATCGGCGGCTCCGATGACGCAAATGTCGGCTTCAGCTCGCTGCTGAGCATGAAACGCCCGCTATCCGGCCAGGACGAGTTCGTCCGTATCGAAGATGAAGACAATGCCGCTGCAGATCAGCAGGACGGTTCCGATGTCGGTCCCGAACCGGTCGTTACTTTCCCTGGCATGGGAGTTGGTCGCGTCACCGCCGAACCGCCATCGACCATGCGCCCCTTCGATGCTCCGCCCGAAGCCCTTCCGACCGGTGGACTTGCCCCGGCTGTGCCGACGATGCCGAAGAAGAAACCGAGCGATCCGGTCGAAACCGAAAAAGCATTACGTGAAGCGCTGGAGAAGCTGCAACGCATGAGCGGAGCCGCCTGATTTTCCA
The DNA here is from genome assembly GCA_004282995.1 of Sphingomonadaceae bacterium. Taxonomy (GTDB): domain Bacteria; phylum Pseudomonadota; class Alphaproteobacteria; order Sphingomonadales; family Sphingomonadaceae; genus Parerythrobacter. The sequence goes on along the minus strand of SHLU01000052.1, from coordinate 994 downwards.
GTCAATCCGGCGTACAAGCGCCGACCTCTGACAAAACGCCCCACATAGAGCCGGGGTGTTTTGTGTTTTCGGCTTGCGTCGGGTCAAGACTTTCTTGCAGCCCACGCCCTTGTCATCCATATTTCCTGTCGCCAAAAGGGCGGCTCGCGAAAGTTTCGGTCCGGCATTGCCCGTCGAGACGCGTGCTTCATTGCCGCGCCCGCTGCCCCCGGCGTGCGTGCGGCATCTGACAGGAATAGAATTGATGGACCTTCCCGCTTCGCAGGGCCTGTATGATCCGCGCAATGAACACGACGCCTGCGGCGTCGGCTTTGTCGCGCATATCAAGGGTGAGCGGAGCCACGATATTGTTACACAGGCGCTGCAAATCCTAGAAAACATTGACCACCGCGGCGCTGTAGGGGCGGATCCGCTGCTGGGCGACGGCGCCGGCATATTGCTGCAGATACCCGATGCGATCTTTCGCGATTGGGCCAATCAACACGGTCACGACCTGCCCCGGCCGGGCGATTACGGCGTGGCCATGTGCTTCCTGCCGCAGGACGAACCGGCGCGCGATTTCGTTGCCGGACAATTGGAAAAATTCGCCGAGAAAGAAGGTCAGCGCGTGGTCGGTTGGCGCGATGTCCCGCTGACCAGTGACGGGCTGGGGAAGGCAGTCATCGATTCGATGCCGGTGATCCGCCAATGCGTGATCGCACGCGGTGCCAATTGCGCCGATCAAGACGCCTTTGAGCGAAAGCTGGTCGTCATTCGCAAGCAGACGCTCAACCCGCTAGCGCGGCTGGCGATCAAGCATGACCTGCAGGGGTTGACCGAAAGCTATATCCCCAGTTTCTCGTCACGAACCATCGTGTACAAAGGCCTTCTTTTAGCGAACCAGGTTGGTTCGTTTTACGATGATCTGCGCAACCGCGACTGTCGCTCGGCGCTCGGCCTCGTCCACCAGCGGTTTTCGACCAATACCTTCCCCAGCTGGCGGCTCGCCCATCCC
>SHLU01000051.1 GCA_004282995.1 Sphingomonadaceae bacterium | reverse complement strand
GACATGGGCCGGGTGCGCGATTAGGTGCGACTCCGACGCCGGGTGTATGGTCCGCCTCCTATGCGACAATCGAAAGGAGGCCGAGAATGCGAGCAGCTATCTTACGCGCCCTTCGCTTTGCCTACGGCACGGCGCTCGCCGCGCTGACGCTGGGGCTGGCGGCTCCTGCGCTGGCGACGGATTACTACCTGAAAATGGAAGGTGTCGAGGGCGAGGCGCAGGGCGCCGAACGCGCCGATACAATCGAAGTCCTGTCGTGGTCATGGGGCGAAGAACAGCAGATATGGTCGGTCGAACGCGAGATGAAGGAAAGCAGCCGCAAGGGCGGCAATGCCGAGACCACGTGGAAGATCGAGAAGGGCGAGAAGGCCGCCGGTCCAGCCGAAGCGAGGCGGGGCAAGAAGGGCTATATCGCGCCCAAATACAACCCCGGAGAGGCTACCTCCGCTGCGCAGGGCGACCCTGACCGTCCGTTGGTCACCGGCCGGGTCTATAATGCAAGGGCCGCGCAGGGACTTCGCTCGCGCCCCGACAGCGACGGCGCCGGCATGGTGCGCCTGCTGGTCCGGGCTGGCAGCTGCCATCGCGGCGCGCGCTATCGCACCGCCACGATTGGCACCCATGACGGGGTCCGCACGCTGCATGACGTGACGGTCGCCTCGTGCGTCGCGCAGCCGGATGTCGATGACCGCCCGACTGAAGAGATCGCGCTCAATTATGCCCGGGTCGAGTGACGGCGGTTTGAGCTAGGCGGTGCGAGTGGAAGCCTTGGGGCTGGGGGTGACCATGCGGTAGTGGACGCCGCCCGGCTTGTATTCGACCTTCACCTGCGAGCCGTGCGCTTGTGACAGCCCGCGCTTGAGCAGATTGGTTCCGAAGCCGGTCTGGGTCGGCGGGCCATCCAGCTGGCAGCCGTGTTCCTGCCATTCGAAGACGAACTCGCGCCCGGGCCCTTCGCCCTCGAAGCCCCAGGTGACCGAGACCGTCCCCCCATCGCAAGCGAGGGCGCCGTATTTGAGCGCATTGGTGCACAGCTCGTGAAGCGTCAGCACGCTGGTCTGCACTTCCGCCGCGGTGGTGGGAATGTCGGGGCCGGCCAGCGTAAAACGATCGCGGTGGCTGTCAAAACCCCTCAGCGCCGCCTCGATCACTTCGCGCAGGGTGGAATCGGTCCACTCGCCCCGCACCAGCAGGTCCTGTGCCCGCGCCATCGCCTGCAAGCGGCTGTTGAAGGTATCCAGCCGGTTGTCCGGATCGGCAAGCCCGGAGAAGGTAATCCGGGCCATCGACTGGACCACCGCCAACAGGTTCTTGTTGCGATGGTTGAGCTCGTGCAGCAGCACTTCGCGCTGCTCGCTGGTCTCGCTGCGTTCGATCACCCGCCCAAGCTGGCTACCCAGCGCCTGCGCCAGAAGAAGTTGCGATTCATCGGTAGCGGTAGGCGAGTTGGAGAAGAATTCGAGAACCGCGGTGATGCGCCCCTGGCTGCGCAGCGGAAAGCCGAACGCGCCGCGAAACTCGAACCCCTGGCGGATGAAATTGCCCTCGAGATTGATGTCGCTGAGCCAGACCGGCGCGCCGGTCTCCAGCACCTCTCCTGACAAGCCTTCACCCCGGCGAAATGTCAGCCCGTCGCTCGCCGCCATCATCTGCGTTGCGCAACCTTCGACTTCTTCGTGCCAGATCATCGAGGCATGCAGCAAATCGGGGTCCTTGCGATCAACCAGGAAAGCGTGGCCGGCCTGCCATCCCGTCATCTCGCAGATCGTCTTGAGGACAGTGCGCATGGCGTCTTCGAAGGAATCGGCCTGGCCCGCTATCCGCGTGACTTCGAGCATGACCTCGTATTCGCGCAGTTGTCGGCGCAACAGTTCCTCGGCGTCGCGGCGCTGGCTGATGTCGCGAAGGAAGCCGATGAAGAATTCGCGTCCGGTCCCGCGCGATGTGGTGATCGACAATTCGACAGGGATCTTGTTGCCGTCCTTGCACAAGGCAGGAAGTTCAATTCTGCGGTTGAGCACACGCGGTGCGCCACCCTGGCCCAGCCGGTCCATCCCGGCCTTGTGCGCTTCGCGATGTATCTTGGGCACAATGAGATCGGCCAGCAGCTGGCCGCAAGCTTCCTCGCTGCTCCAGCCGAAGGTTTCCTCGGCAACCCCGTTCCAGGCAACGACCCGCCCGTCCTTCGACAGGACGATGACCGCATCTAAGACGGTATCGAGAATGGGCTCCAGCATTTCAGGCAAGGAGGTAGACGCGACGCTCTGCATGCCGGCGTTCTTCCACATGTGCATCGCCCCGTCTAGCTGTGTTGCGTCGTGTGCAAGGCCACTATCGGGTCCTTCAACCCTTTCATTGCGTGGTCTTTTGTCGCGAACTATTTACTACAGCTCTTGGTTAACGCCAGTCGAACAAATGTCGGTTTTATCCAATTCAAACATCTGTCTTCTCGATAATACATCCGCAGTGACGAGGGGGAATCGGGTGACTATTTCGCAGATTTCGTGTCCAGTTTGCCGCAACGGACTGGCCATTGATGCCGGGCAGCTCGTCCGTGGCGAGCCTCTCCAGTGCCTGGGGTGTGATACCGAGATCGAGATTCGCCCGGGCGGGCGGACGCGCGCGACCATGGACGCCTTCGGCAAAGCGCTCGGAACGCTAGACGGTCGATCCAAGAAGACTGGTTAGCCCCGCCTGGCCGACAGGACCGGGCGACTGCGAGATAGAATCCGCAAGGCGCGATTGTCAAAGCGACGAAAGTCCGATCCGGCCTCTTGCATCACGGCTCTACCGTCCCTTAAACCCGACCCTCCATAATGACCGGGGGGTTATAACCGATGGCCACGCGCGCTTTCGACGTCAAACCGCTGTTTGCGGAACCGTATTTCGTAATGAACATTGCCGATGCAATCTCGCCGGCGCAGGTCAAGTTCATCCAGTCGCTGAAAATGAACAGCAACCAGGTGAACCAGATTTCAGACGAGCTTTATCTGTTTGACCAACCCAAGCTCAAAAGCATCGCCGAGGCCGTTCAATCCGCTCTCGATACCTACGCTTCCGAAGTGCTGGGCATCACCCAAAAGCTGGAGGTCACGCAAAGCTGGGCGCTGATGAATCCGCCCGGAGTCGGCATGCATGGCCATACCCATTCGAACTCCATCGTCTCGGGATCGCTTTATTATACCGACATGCCCGACCCGCCGGGCAACATGATCTTCGAGCGCCATAACAGCTACCGCCAGCTCGAATTCATTATCGATGGCCGCAAGCAGAACATCTACAACGCGCCGCGCAATGCAGTGGTGCCGAAGAAAGGCGACATCGTGCTATTTTCCAGTGGGTTGCAGCACTATGTGGAGCCGAACAATTCGAGCCAGAACCGCTACGCGATCGCCTTCAATACTTTCGTGCGCGGGACGATTGGCAGTTTCAGGGATGTAAGCGAATTAAAGATCTAACTGGGCGCGCGCAGGGGCACACGTGGCGTCTCAGACACCACGCTAAGAATTCGAACTCGCCTCAGGAAACCACTTCGAGTTCAACGCGGCCGTGACCGGCATTGATGAGCCCGATCTCTTCCGCCGCTGCACGTGACAAGTCGATTGCCCGGCCGCCGCTGTAGGGGCCGCGGTCGTTGATCCGCACTACCACTTCGCGACCGTTACGAGGATTGATCACTCGCACCTTGGTCCCGAAAGGCAAAGTCTTGTGGGCGGCAGTCATGGCGCGCATGTTGAACCGTTCGCCACTGGCTGTGGGACGCCCGTGGAACCGCTTGCCATAATAGGAAGCAACCCCGACGCCGAGCGAGCGCACAGTGTCATGCTCGTCGAGTTCGGGTTCTAGCGGGGGATCGAAACTTTCCAGGTCAACCACGCCGTGACCCGGCGAAGGCGCTGCGGGCAAGGCTTCGAAGCGCTCGAAGCTCTGTTCGAATTCGGCTTCGGTAATGTCGCCGTCGAGCATCGACGGGGTCGAGGCCTGTGCGGGAAGAGCCGCAGCCATCACCAACGCCGCAGCCGTCAAGGCCCGCCAGCTGTCGTATTTGTCCCGTCCGATCATGGCAGGCCAGATAGGGCACGCACCTCAGGAACGACAGGTTTGGGCAGACAACCCGTCGCAGCGAGGGGTCAGCCTACCTCGAATCGAGGCATTTTTGCGGCGAGCCGATCGCTAGTCGACAGCTTTTGGGGAACAGTTTCGGATTTTAACCATGATCTGGGGGGTGATGAGGCTTGTCACCCCAAGATATGCGATTGGCGATTCGGCCAGCAAGCCAGGTGAGCCAGCAAGCCAAGTGAGATCGTGCTCCAGGAGCGTGGGGCAAAGCAAATGGGGCCGGCATTGCTGCCGACCCCACTCTCACCGTCGCGTGGTCTTCCGTCCGGTCCGCATCCGAAGATGCTTTCCTTGTGGTAGCACTTGGCAACCGATGTCTTTCCGCGTGCCCGAAGGCCCGCGTTCTGTCACCAGCGCTCGCGCCGGCATCCGGTTCCATCATTGGAAGGCTCGCTTTTGCGAGTGGAAGCTCGCATCCGCAAACCTGCGGCTCCGTCGATGGTCCCGAGGTCGGTTCCGTCCTTGGATGGTCGTTCCGTCCGGTTCTCTTCGACCCGAAGGTCTCCGATCCCCTTTCTTCCCGACCGGACTTAACCGGCCGTGACAGCGAACTAACACATTCTGGTCATCGAGTAGTCTTGCGTCTGGCCGAAGCCTTCTTCAATCAACTCTCACAGAGCGCGTGGACAGTCGCTCTCACATCAATTGGTTTGGAAATCCTCAATTTTTTCAATCCCGAAGGATGAAAAACTCGAAACTTTCTTTCCCTTTCGATGTCTTGAGACTGCGCCCCGAATCCGATTCTCACAAGCTTGCCAAGACCGAGTTTTCCACTTTTCCCCGATTTGCTTGTGGAGAGCGGTGGAAAACTCAACGGTTGGCCGCAAAAGCTTGAATGAGGCTATGCAGGCAGTGGTCTGGCGCTAGCGATCCCGCTTGCCGAGCAGCTTCAACCGCAACGCATTGAGGCGAATGAAGCCTTCAGCATCGCTCTGATCATAGGCGCCTGCATCGTCTTCGAAGGTCACGTGCGCTTCGGAATAAAGGCTGTTCTCCGATTTGCGTCCGACCACGTCCGCCCGCCCTTTGTAGAGCTTGAGCCGGACCGTGCCGTTGACCTTCTCCTGGCTCAAATCAATCGCTGCCTGGAGCATCTCGCGCTCGGGGCTGAACCAGAAACCGTTATAGATGAGTTCGGCATAGCGCGGCATCAATTCGTCTTTGAGATGCGCTGCACCCCGATCGAGCGTGAGCTGTTCGATCCCGCGGTGCGCCTGGGCGTAAATCTCGCCGCCGGGCGTTTCGTACATGCCGCGGCTCTTCATGCCGACAAACCGGTTCTCGACCAGGTCGAGCCGCCCAATGCCGTGCTTGCGTCCCAAGGCGTTAAGCGCCGTCAGCAACTCCGCCGGGCTCAACGCTTTGCCATTCAGCGCCGTGCCATCGCCCCGCTCGAAATCAATTGTGATGTATTCGGGCGAATCCGGCGCGTCTTCGGGATCGATCGTGCGCGAATAGACGTAGGACGGCGTCTCTTCCCAGGGATCTTCCAGCACCTTGCCTTCAGAGGAAGTGTGCAGGAGATTGGCATCGGTCGAAAACGGGCTTTCGCCGCGCTTGTCCTTGGGGACCTGGATCTGGTGCTTTTCGGCCCAGGCGATCAATGCGGTGCGGCTGGTGAGATCCCATTCGCGCCAGGGTGCGATCACCGTTATGTCGGGATCAAGCGCGTAAGCGCTGAGTTCGAACCGGACCTGGTCGTTGCCCTTGCCGGTGGCACCGTGGGCGATGGCATCCGCTCCCGTTTCATGCGCAATCTCGACAAGCCGCTTCGATATCAGCGGCCGGGCAATCGAGGTGCCGAGCAAATAGTCGCCTTCATAACGTGCATTGGCGCGCATCATCGGGAAGACATAGTCGCGGACGAATTCCTCGCGCAGATCCTCGATGAAAATATGCTTGTCCGGAATACCCATGGTCTGGGCCTTGACCCGCGCCGGCTCCAGTTCCTCGCCCTGGCCGAGATCGGCGGTGAAGGTTACAACTTCCAACCCACGCTCGATTTCGAGCCACTTGGCGATGACGGATGTGTCGAGCCCGCCCGAATAGGCGAGGACGACCTTCTTGATCTCGGGACGATGGGCTTCGGACATGGCGAGGGCGCTCCTTGGTTGGGCGCGCGGTTAGCAATGCACGGGGGTAGGGGCAATCAAGTTCGACTTCGCGCAGCTCATGATTCCTTCACGGCTGATGCATCAGGGCGCGCTCTGCTTGCCCCATGTAATGCCGCGTGAGTGGCAGGGTTCGCCGCTGGCGGGCGAACTGGATCTGATAATTGCACATGCCGCCATGCTCGAAAGCGGCGGTCGCCCCCGACAGGTAGAAGGTCCACATGCGGAAGAAACGCTCGTCATACATGGCGATAATCGCCTCGCGATTTTCCATGCAGCGGCGATACCACTCGCGCAGCGTATAGGCGTAATGCAGCCGAAGCATCTCTATGTCGGTCGCGATCAGGCGAACCTTTTCGCTCGCGGCAATAGTTTCGCTCAGTGCCGGGATGTATCCGCCAGGAAAGACGTACTTTCGGGTGAATGCGTCGGTGGTGCCAGGCGAACCCATGCGGCCAATCGTGTGCAGCAGCATAACCCCGTCGTCTTCGAGCAAGGTGGCGCAGGCTTCAAAGAAGGTCGCGAATTGCGGGCGGCCGACGTGCTCGAACATGCCGACCGAGACAATCCGGTCGAACTTTAGCCCTGCGCCGGCGAGATCGCGGTAATCCACCAGTTCGATTTCGACCCTGTCGGACACTCCTGCAGCGGCGACGCGCTCTCTCGCCAGTGCGACCTGCTCTTCGGACAAGGTTATGCCCCGCACGCGGACATCGAAATTTTTCGCGAGGTAGATGGCCATACCCCCCCAGCCGCAACCGATGTCGAGTATGCGGTGGCCCGGTTCGATAACCAGCTTGGCGGCGATATGGGCCAGTTTGGCTTCCTGCGCCTGCCCCAGGCTCATCTCGGGCGAGGGCCAGTAGGCGCAGCTGTATTGCATGTGCTCTTGGTCGAGCATCAGTCGGTAGAGATCGTTGCCGATATCGTAGTGATGGGCGACGTTGCGCTGCGAGCGAACCTTGTTGTTTAACTGTTCCAGCGCGAAACTGGCGGTGTTCCTGGCTCGCTTGAAGACGCCCGGTCGCCCGAAATCGCCACCCTTGTCCCAAGGACTGTTGGCGCGCAGCAGGTCTACCATTTCCATGATTCCGCCCTGCTCGATCACCAGGCGTCCGTCCATGAAGGCCTCGGCGGCGCCGATCCGAGGATCGAGCACGATGTGGCGCGCGGCCTTGGAATCGGTAAGGCGAATGGAAACCTCGGGGAATCCTTGAGTAGGCGTGCCAAACTCGCTGGTGCTGCCATCGGCCCAATTCATGGACAGCCGCCCCCGCTTGACTGCGGCGGAAAGGAAACGATCGAGTAGAGCCTTGCTCATGGCGTGTGCTCCGTCATTTGCAGATCGCCGGTTACACGGTGTAGCTTGAACTATGTCAACCACCGGGAAGGGAGGGTGCGATGGCCGATGCCAAGACCAGTATCACCGAGGTAGACCCGACAGACTTTATCGCCACGGTCGAACCCTCGCGAAAGCGAGGAGAGGCAGAACAACTTGATACGATCTTCCGGCGCGTGACGGGGGAAGAGCCCAGGATGTGGGGCCCGTCGATCATCGGCTACGGCCAATATCGCACCACCTATGACAGCGGCCGTAACGTTCACTGGATGCGCAGTGGGTTCAGTCCCCGCAAAGCGAAGCATTCGCTTTACCTGATGGGCGGTTATTGCGACGAGATCGCGGCAAAAAGGCGCGAAGAACTACTGGCGAGGTTGGGCAAGCACAGCACGGGCAAGAGCTGCCTCTACATCAACAAACTGGCGGATGTGGATCTCGATGTGCTCGAGCAAATGATCGCTGAAGACTGGGCGACCATGCAGAATATCTATCCCGAAGACTGAGCGTTAGATCCCGGCATACCATTGGTAGCCCGCGCGATCTTCCCAATACCCCCCCTGGCCGCCACCAATGTCTTCGAGGGAGGCCACCGCTTCAATTGCGGTGAGGTATTTGGGATGTTTGTAGCCCAACTGGCGCTCGACCCGCATGCGTAGCGGCGCCCCGTTGCGAACAGGCAATGGCTCATCGTTGAGCAAGTGCGCGACGATGGTCTGCGGGTGATAGGCATCGATCATATCGATGCTTTCGTAATAGGCTCCGCCTGCCAGCGTGTCGGCGCAGCGAAAGACGATGTAGCGCGCGTCTTCACGCACACCCGCTGCGTCTAGGAGCAGGGAAAGCTGCGGGCCGGTCCACTGGCCGATCGCGCTCCATCCTTCGACGCAATCGTGGCGGGTGATCTGGGTTCGCTGTGGGAGGGCGCGGATATTGTCGAGCGTAAATGTCAAAGGATGTCTGACCAAGCCACGCACTTCGAGCCGCCAATCGGTAAAGTTTCCCGCCAGCGAAGCTTGGTAGGCGTCGCTCGACGGATTGAGTGTGCCGTTGCCGCGGAAAAAGGGCGAAATCTCCGCAGGGGTGTATTCGGGCGCAAGAGCGGTGCGACCGCCCAACAGCCGGTGCGCGCCCGCGTGCCAGCGTTCGGCAGCGTCGAAGATCGACTTGCCGGCCCGGCTTTCCGCTACCTTGGTGCATCCCGCCGCAGCCAGGCCCAACAGGCCGGCAATGAATCCGCGGCGCTTGATACCAATGCCGCTATTCATCTTCGCGGCCTCCCGTAATCATCGCCTTCATCAGGTCGAGCGGCTTGTGCGCGATCACCAGCAAGACGTGGATGATGAGGAACCCGGCTATGGCCCAGGCAAATAGGAAATGCAGGCTGCGCGCGCTCTGACGTCCGCCAACAAGTTCGACGAACCAGCCCCATGCCGGCTCCAGCCCAGGACTGATCGCCATTCCAGTGAAGATCATCATGGGCAGAAACACCCCCAGCACCAGGCCATAAGCCACGCGTTGCAGGAAATTATACTTGCCCTCGCCATGGTCGAAATCGAACTTTAGGTGCCGCCTTATGTCGTCCCAAATGGCGCTGGGTTTCCACTCTATTCTGTGTGTCACAAGATCGCGCTGGAAGTGTCGGTTTGCCAGCATCGACAACCACATCACCAGCAGTGTGACCGCAAAAATCCATGCAGAAAGGTTATGCCAGTCGCGCGCCTCGGCAAGGTCGTAATGTCCGGGAATGGTTGCCCAGCCAGGGAAACGGGGGACGGAAAGCCAGGCCTGTTCGGGCGCAAAACCCCAATCGCCCCAATAGAGTCGACGGTGTGCATTGGAGATATTCAGGCCCGACATGAACAGCACCACCACGCAGGCTAGGTTGATCCAGTGCCACAGGCGGGTAATCAATGCGTGTTTGGCGCGCTTGGGGGCGGGCCGATCGCTCATTTCCGGGCGTTCTCGCGGGCGAGGTAGATGACATCGCGCGGCTGGTCGAGAAGGTGTTGGCCACTGTCAACAAACAGGGTCGCTCCGCTTTTCAGATAGCCTTCCGCTAGAAACAGTGCCGCTTTACCTACCTCCTCAGCGCCGGTCTTGCGACGCAGCAGGTTGAGCACATGGCTGGCGTCGGTTTCAGCTTCATCCTGATCATGGCTGGGAAGAATGGCACCCGGCGCGAGGGAGTATACCCGGTCGCGCGGGTCGACATGGGCCTTAGCCAGCATTCCGACAGCGCCGTGAACGGCGTGCTTGCTCATGGTGTAGCTGAAGAAGTCGGGATTGGTGTTGGCGATTTTCTGGTCGGTCAACTGGATCACCCGCCGTCCGCCTTGCGCACGGGCCATGCAGAAAAACTTTTGCGCCATCAGCGCAGGAGCCTGGGCATTGACCTTCATCGCCCTGTCATACGTCGTTCCGTCAATGCCGGTTACATTGTCAGGTTCGAAGATCGAGGCTGAATTCACCACCACGCGCCAGTCGGTAAGTCGTGCGGCAAGGTCTTCTATCATCGCCGCAGCGCTCGCGCAGTCAGCCAGGTCGCATTGCACCGTTTCGGCAGAGGGAAGGGCATCTGCGAGTACTTGGGCTTGTTCGGCACTGCTGCGGTAGTGAATGACAACATGCCAACCAGCTTGGCCGAAACTGTTTGCGATGGCGGCACCGAGGCGCTTTGCAGCGCCGGTAACGAGGATAGCTGGCTTGTTCACGGGCCAACTTGTGGCCTCGCCGCGCGCGCGGGTCAATTCAATCGGGGCGTGATTGATGACAGCCACTACCCTGACTGGTTGGCAAGTCGCTTCTCGATATCGCGGACAAGCCGGTCGGAAATGCGCGGCAGTTTTGCCAACTCATCCAGTTCGCGATCAGGCCCGCGGGCAGCGCCATAAGTAATCAGGAAAGCGCGCGCGATGCTCCACTGGACATGCCCGCGCTCTACCAGCTCAAGCTGGTCACCGGCTCCGGCTTGGCCCGGCTCGAGTACGCGGTAGAACCATCCCGTTCGCGCCGCAGCAACCAGCGATTTCACTATTCCGCGGGATTGGAGATGCTGTTCGATTGTCGAGCACGGCTGGCGTGGCTGCGTAATCTCGACCAGCGCGCTGCCGAGCCGAAAGCGGTCGCCTATCCAAACCTCGTGCTCGCTCAAGCCCAATGTCGCGATGTTCTCGCCCATGCTGCCGTAATCGCCCAAGCGAGGAAGCGGACCGAAATGATGGCGCAGCCAGTCATAGGTCTCGTGCGGCAAGTGATGCAGCGCCATCTCTGGATAGCCGTGATGGACCCGATCGACTTGTTCGTCTGCCTCGATGCCGTTTTCGGTAATCTTCACCGCCCCCGGAATGGCAGCCTTGGCGATACCGCTTCGTTTGCCGTTGGGCAGAGGCTTGCCAGCACCGGCACAGAGGGCGGCGATAATCACGCGCATGAGGGCTTGTCGACAGTCAAGGCCATCCAGTTCCGTTGTATGCCATCTGCGGCCTCGCCATAGGCTCTTGCTAGCGTATCAGCTCGCGGAAGAATATGCATTCGCCCCAGCAGATCGGCCGCCCGCTCGGAGCTAGATCGCGTTGGCCTCAGCCGCGGCAGCTTCACGATCGCGTTCGGCGCGGGATTTCTTGTGCGCCGCAGTCTTCAATTGTCCGCAAGCGGCATCGATATCGCGCCCACGCGGTGTGCGGACTGGTGCGCTGATGCCGCCCTCGAAGACTATGTTGGAGAAGCGCTTGATGCGTTCGGGTGTTGAACATTCGTACACCGCACCGGGCCAGGGGTTGAACGGGATCAGGTTCACCTTGGCCGGGAGATTGTATTGCTTCAGCAGCCGAATAAGTTCCCGCGCATCCTCGTCGCTGTCGTTCTTGTCCCTGAGCATGACATACTCGAAGGTGATGCGGCGGGCATTGCTGGCGCCGGGATAGTCGGCACAGGCCTGCAGCAATTCCTCGATGCCGAACTTCTTGTTGATCGGCACGATCTCGTCGCGCACTTCCTTGGTCACGGCATGGAGGCTGACCGCCAGATTGACCCCGATCTCCTCGCCGCAGCGCGCCATCATCGGCACCACACCGCTGGTCGACAGCGTGATCCGGCGCCTCGACAGGGCCAGACCTTCGCCATCCATCACCAGCCGCAAGGCATCGCGGACGTGATCGAAATTATACAGCGGTTCGCCCATGCCCATCATCACAATATTGGTCAGGAGGCGCCCATCAGCGGAGTAATGGCCCACGTCCTCGCCATCGTCGAGCCCATCCATCCGGCCCTTGGGCCATTCACCCAGTGCATCGCGCGCCAGCATGACCTGGCCGACGATTTCGCCAGGGGTAAGGTTGCGTACCAGTCGCATGGTCCCGGTGTGGCAGAAGCGGCAGTTG
>SHLU01000050.1 GCA_004282995.1 Sphingomonadaceae bacterium | reverse complement strand
CGGCGATGACGAAGTGCGCGCCGCTCCGCGTGGAACGCTGACAGCCAGGGACAAACATGTCATCGTGATTGGGGGCGGCGATACCGGCAGCGATTGTGTCGGCACGTCCAACCGACAGGGCGCCAAGAGCGTGACCCAGCTCGAAATCATGCCCCGACCGCCAGAGAAAGAAGACAAGGCAATGACGTGGCCCGACTGGCCATTGAAGTTGCGCACCTCTTCCAGCCACGAAGAAGGCGCCAAGCGCGATTGGTCAGTACTGACCAAGCGGGTTGTGGGCGATGGCGAAACCATCACCGGGCTCGAATGTGTGCGGATCGAATGGAAAGACGGACAATTTCACGAGATCCCAGGCAGCGAGTTCACGCTGCCGGCCGATCTGATTCTGCTGGCGATGGGCTTTACCGGGCCGAGGAAGCGCGGCCTGCTCGACAAGGCGGGCGTTTCGCTCACCGATCGCGGCAATGTCTGCGCCGATGAACAGTCCTATCTGACCAGCGAGCCGGGCATCTATACCTGCGGCGATATGCGCCGCGGGCAGAGCCTTGTAGTCTGGGCCATCCGCGAAGGCCGTCAGTGCGCGCGCGCCGTGGATGAGGCGTTGATGGGCACGACTTGCCTTCCGCGTTGATTATCCCAACAAAATTATCTTGCGGCTCTAGTGTCCCTCAACAGTTTTGCGTTAGACGACCTGCGATCGCGCATATGGCCAGCCGGTTGTTTGGCTGGCCAGTTCTGGAAGGATTTAACGTTGCGTCTGCGCGATGCTGCTATCATGAGCAGCGCATTTCTCACCGGCACTGCGCTATCGGCGCAGGAGAATATCCCGCCCTTCGAACAACTGGCCGAAGCTGACACGATCCCGATAGCCACGCCCGCAGGTCAGGTCGAACCTTCGGGCGCGGGCAAGCAACCCCTCGATATAGAGATCGCCTGGACCCAGTTCCTCGCTACCTCGGTGCGCGAAGAGGTCGAGGACGAATTGGCCTTTGGTGGACGCTTCGATGTCTATACGGAGGTGGCCGGTTCGGCGGTCGGGCTGGACGACAGCTTATCCATCAAGCTCCATCCGGAGCTTCGTTATGGCAAATCTATCAATGGTGAAATCGGACTGCTGCCGGTTCAAACCGGGTTGTTCTATCCCAGGGACCAGGGCGAGGAATTCGATCTTTCGCTCAGCGTCACCAAGACATGGAAATCGGGCACGTCTCTCGAGGTCGGCAAGATCAATGTGCTCGACCTTGCGGCGGGCCTGCCGGTCATAGGCGGGGGCGGGATCGAGGGTTTCCAGAACCTGGCCTTCGCGCTGCCGCCAAGCACGATAGTGCCGCAGGAACTGGTCGGCGCGATGCTGACTGTCCCGACCAGGGACGCGCTATTCCGGCTGTGGGTCTTTGATCCGGAATTGCGCACACAGGACACCGGTTTCGAGGATCCGTTTGCGACCGGCGTCGGCATGTTGGCTTCGGTGACCGTCCCGGTGAAGCTGGGCGGCCAGCCGGGTTATTATGCGGTCAAATTGGCCGGTACGACGCGGACCGGTCCGCCGACCGAGGTTTTGCCCGGAGCGCTCATTCCGCCGCCGGGTTCGCATTTCGGGCGAAAACAGGGCACTGCGAGCGTCGTGTTGGCGGGATACCAGTTCGTCGATACCTATGCCGATACGCCCGGCGCGGGTTGGGGCGCGTTCGGGCAGGTCTTCTTTTCCGAAGGCGATCCCACGCCGCTGGACGTGAGCGGATTGTTCGGCGTTTCGGGCAACGTGCCTGGTCGCCCGCAGGATCATTTCGGCCTTGCCTGGTTCCGTTATTCTCTCAGCGATGGCCTGGTCGATGAGCTGACCCCCTTCCTTGCGCTCGAAGACGAGGAAGGCATGGAGGCATTCTATACCTTCCAGATTGCCAAACCGCTGCGCCTGACGGCCGATGTGCAGTATATCGACAGCTCGATTGTAACCCGCCGCCCCGGCTGGGCGGTGTCCCTGAGAGCGGTTACCCGGTTCTAGTTGCCGCGCACTGTCAGCGTTCGGCACCGCCTGCGCAGCCCACGCAGCGTGGAACGCTAGGATCATGGCGGAGGCGCTGTTCGGCAATCTCCTTGCCGCAATGGACGCAATAGCCCCACTCCCCCTCATCGACACGCACCAGCGCTGCGGCAATCCGCGCCCGCTCGGCATGGCGGCGCCGTTCCTGCGCCTGCGCCATGGCTTGTTGCTGCATCGCGTCCATCCGGCTCAGTCGTCCCACGCTGTCCTGTTGCAGGGTAACCGGCGCACGCCCTTCAACACTCATCCGGTCCTCCTCGGCCAGTTCGGCCTGTCGGGAGAGCAAGGCGGTGCGGGCTTCATCCTCGGTCATGAAGTCAGAGTGACCAATCAATCGGCCCGCGTCCACGGGTTTCGAGGAACGTGTTGGCCTGACTGAACGGCCGCGACCCGAAAAAGCCGCGATGGGCGGATAGCGGGCTGGGGTGCGCCGATGACAGGATCAGATGCGGCCCTGATTGCAACTCGGGAATGCGACCGATCTTTTGCTGGGCATGCTTGCCCCACAGGATGAAAACGCTGGGGCGATCAGCACGCGCAACCGCGGCGACGGCGGCGTCGGTGATGGCTTCCCAACCCTTTCCGGCATGGCTTCCGGCCCGGTCGGCCTCTACGGTGAGACTGGTGTTGAGCAGCAAGACACCGCGCCGCGCCCACGCTTCCAGATTGCCGTGCGTCGGTGGTATGAGGCCGAGATCACCGTGCAGTTCGCGGTAAATATTGCGCAGGCTCGGCGGCAGCTTCATTCCGTGCGGCACCGAGAAGCTGAGCCCGTGGGCCTGCCCCGGACCGTGGTAGGGATCCTGCCCGAGTATTACGACCTTCACCTGATCGAGGGGAGTCAGTTCGAATGCAGCCAGTCGCTTATCGGCAGGGGGATGGATGAATTTTCCCGCTGCTTCCTCGGCAATGAGCCAGTCGATCAGATTGCGCGTTTCCGGTAACGCGAGCGCTTCGGCAAGAGCCTCTTTCCAGCTGCGGGGAACTTGATAGGGCATGGCTATCGGGTAGCTTGCGTTGGCTCCCTGAACCAGCACCCCTTTTCCTATTTCCCCAATGCGCCTAGAGCGAGCCACATATGACCGTGCATTTTCATGAAGAAGACCTCCCTGCAGGTGTCCTTGCAGGGGACAGCCCGCTGGCCGTGGACAGCGAGACCATGGGCCTCGTCACCCGGCGCGACCGGCTGTGCATCGTACAGATCAGCGACGGCGGACCCGATGAGCACCTTGTGCGCTTTGCGCCCGGCAGCAATTACGATGCACCCAACCTCAAGGCGCTACTTGGCGATCAAAGTCGCCTGAAGCTCTATCATTTCGCTCGCTTCGACCTCGCCGCGATCGAGTATTATCTCGGCGTCATGGCGGCGCCGGCGTTCTGCACCAAGATCGCCAGCAAGCTTGTGCGCACTTATACCGACCGCCACGGCCTCAAGAACCTGGCCGAGGAACTGCTTGGCGAGAACCTGTCCAAGCAACAACAGTCGAGCGATTGGGGCGCGCCCCACATCAACGATGCGCAGCGCGACTACGCGGCCAGCGATGTGCGCTATTTGCATCGCATGCGCGAGGCGCTTCTACCCCGGCTTGAACGCGAAGGGCGCATGGACATTGCTCAGGCCTGTTTCGATTTCCTTCCCACCCGCGCGAGGCTCGACATAGCCGGTTGGGAAGACCACGATATCTTCAGCCACAGCTAGGACGTTTGCGCGCGCTGTCATGGTCAAGCACCACCGGATCGAAACGCAGGACGCGAAGGAATTGCGGCAGGGCCGCCAGGCTTTCGCCGCGCCCGGTGGTTTCCACGATCGGCTGGTGCGGTTCCTGGGTTGGTCACTGCCAATGGCGGTCGGTGTCGTGGCGGCGCTGATGGTGATCACACCCTTGAGCCCGCGCGGCGAGATTTCCTTCCTTCTCGACCGTGACAAGGTGGCAGTGATCGAGGAACGCTTGCGGGTCGACAATGCACTCTATCGCGGGACCGATAACCAGGGTCGGCCGTTCTCGCTTACCGCCGACGAGGCGGTGCAGCAGTCCAGCGCCGAAGGCATCGTGCGACTGAGCGATGTCGTGGCTCGGATCCTGTTGGAGGACGGGCCTGGGCAATTGACGGCCGAGGGCGGGGCCTACACAATCGAGGAAGACATGCTGGAGGTAGAAGGGCCGTTGCGGATGTCTTCCGCCAATGGCTACCGCTTCGTGGCCGAAGGGGTGGCCATCGATCTCGCCGACAAGCTGGTTACCGGATCAGGCGGGGTTCGCGGTGCAATCCCCGCCGGCACCTTTTCCGCCAACCAGATGCGGATAGACCTTGCCGCCCGCACGACAACGCTGATCGGTAATGTCAAAATGCGTATCGTACCCGGTGCGATGCCGAGCGAATTGAGGATGCAGTGATGAAACTTTCGTCCACCCGCGCATTGCAGCGCTTCGTGATCGCATTCGCTGCCACCTGCGCGATTGCCGGCGGGATCCAACTGCATGCCCAGGCCATCTCCGGGCATAATTCGCGCGCGCCCATCAATGTCGATGCCGGTCGCTTCGAAATACAGGATCGCCAGGATCGCGCCGTGTTCTCCGGCGGGGTTGTAGTCCAGCAGGCGGGTCTCACAGTAAGGGCCGACCGCGTGACACTGCTCTACAGCAGCACGGCAGGAGTCGATATCAACCGCATCGTCGCTAGCGGCGGCGTGACCGTGACCCGCGGCAGCGAGCGGGCGCAAGGCAACACCGCGATCTATGACCTCAACCGGCGGATCATCACCATGGTTGGCAATGTTCGCTTGAATCAGAGCGCCAACCGTTTGAGCGGCGGCAGGCTGGTGATCGATCTCAACTCCGGTGTCTCCAGCGTCGATGGGGGCAGTTCGGCCAGTCCCGGAACCAGTGAATCGGGGGGACGGGTAAGGGGCACCTTCACCGTCCCGCAAGACTGAACCTGACGCGCTCATGAGGACCGGCGACCTGCGCCGCTTGCTGTTGGGCCTGCTGGGTGAGCAGGGCGTCGAACGCTCCACGCAACTGCCGCATGCCGATTGGAAGCTGGTTGATGCGATGGCGGCCCAGCATCGCTTGCAACCCCACCTCCATGGACGATTTGATGGACCATACTTCCTAAAAAACGGTAGACATAGCTGTCGCGCGCTTAGCCCTTAACCCGCCAGTCGGTCAACGCGGCGCTTGCTTGGCACCGACCTGCGCGGCATGGCTGGCTATCTCCGCCAGCTCCTGCGCGAGCAGCCATTCTGCCGACTGGCTGTTGGCCAGCAGGCTGCGGTGCAGGGCCGTGACGCGGCTTACCAGTCGATCCAGCCGCTTGCCGCGCCAGGTCTTCAACTGCTCGCGAAGGTCGCGCTCGTCTTTCCAGAAGATACGCCTGGCCTGTTTTTCCGCCTGGATCAGGCTTGCGATATCGCTGCTGCGCCCGAGCTTTGCCGCCAGTTGCGCCAATTGTGCCGTGCGCCGCTCCACCGCCAGCGCGACGCCCACCGGGTTGATGCCGAGTTCGTGCATCCTGTTCAATTCCGCTGGCAAGCGTCGAACCTGTCCGGAAAGGGCCACGTTGACGATCGGCATGAAGCCGTCCTCTTCTGTGCGGGCACCGATCGCGTTCCAGTCGTCCTGTTCAGCAGTTCTCGGCGCGTCGACGCTGGCATCCAGATACAGGGCGAGCTTCGCGACCTCGGATGCGGCCAGCCGCTGGTCGAGGCTGGAGGCCTGAGCAATCTGCTCGGCCAGATTGCCGCTCAATCGCACGCCCGCAGCGTCGGCAAGGTCGCGCACGATGCCGGTCATGCTGCGCAGGTCCGGCTGGTAGAACATCGCCACCAGAGCCTCGTCGCGTTTCGTCAGCAGCTTGGCGGTGCGAGATTTGTCGGTGGCAGATGTTGCCACCACCAGCACCGGGCAGGCCTCACCTTCACCGTCTAGCAGGTTCGCGAGCGCATCATGTGCTTCGTCGCCACTGGCCCGCACGAAGATGTGCCTCTTGTCACCGAACAGCGAAGTGGAGCGCGCCTCGTCTCCCAGCAGGATCGGGTCACGTCGCAGGTCAGACCCCTGCATCTCGATCCGCTCACCCGCATCGGGCAACGCTGCAAGGACCGCTTCGGCAGCAGCAGAAGCCCCCGCCTCATCCGGTCCGCAAAAGAAGAAAACCGAACATTGCCTCGCTGCCTTGGCAGCCATTCCGGGAAAATCGCGCTGGGTCGCTTTCACCGGACCGTCCGCTATTGCGCGTCGCGGAGGGCGAGGGAAACTCTGGTCACGATCTGGTCGGCGACCTCTTCGGTCAGCCGTTCGAGCGCGCTCTGCTCGGCAGCGATGGTGGCATACTCGCTCGAAACGACATCAATCCCTGCATCCGAACCAGCCGTGGCGTCTAGCAGGATCGCGCCAGTCTCGAGTTCGACTAGCTGGTAGCGGGCCCGCAAGGTCCGCCGTTCGCGACCGATAGTGTCATCGTTGAGGAGACCCAGTCCTTCGAGCTCGTCGTCCAGTCGCACATCAAGCCGATAACGGGCTGCGTCCGATCCGGCGGCGGCCAATCGGTCGTTCAGCGCCTTGCTCATCAACCAGCCGGCACGGCCCGGCATCTGCGAGACTTCAATCGCCGCCAGGCCTTGCACTGCCGCATTGCCAGGGCCGCCGCCATAGATCGGCTTCAAGCCGCAGCCGGACAGTGCCGCAAGGACGACAAGGGGCAACAGCCGTCGCATCAGGTAACTATGTTCACCAGGCGGTCGGGCACGACGATGACTTTGCGAATGTCTGCTCCATCAATCGAACGCTGGACCTTCTCGCTCGCCAGCGCAAGCGCCTCGAGATCCTCTTTCGCGGCTCCCTTCGGCGCGGTCAGCGTATCGCGCAGCTTGCCCATGTGCTGGACCGCGATGGTCACTTCGTCATCGACCAGCAGGGCCGGATCGACCTCGGGCCAGGCCGCCTCGGCCAACAGGCCTTCGCCGCCGAGTTGTTGCCAGCCTTCTTCGGCCAGGTGCGGCATCATCGGCGCGACCATCTGGACGATGGCACGCACCGCTTCGTTGCGAGTGGACGAGGGTTGGGCTTTCTCGACGGCATTGGTCAGTTCGTAGAGCCGAGCCACGGCCTTGTTGAAGCCAAGCGCCTCGATATCCTCGGCAACAGCAGCAATGGTCTGGTGGGTCTTGCGGGCAAGCGCCTTGTCCTCGCCCTTGGCCGACGCATCGTAATGGGCAAACAGCCGCCACAGTCGCTGGACAAACCGCCAGCAGCCTTCGATCCCGGCTTCCGACCATGGCAAATCGCGTTCCGGCGGACTGTCGGACAGCATGAACCAGCGCACTGCGTCGGCGCCGTAGCGGGCGATGATGGCATCCGGGTCGACGACGTTTTTCTTCGACTTGGACATCTTGATGACCCGTCCGATGGTGACTGGTGAACCATCGGACTTGAGGGTGGCACCGTCGCTTGCACGGTTCACCTCGTCAGGCATGTAGAAGACATCCTGCAGACCATCGGCGCTGCGCTGTGAATAGGTCTCGTGCGTAACCATGCCTTGCGTGAACAGGCTGGCAAAGGGTTCGGCAAAATCGATCTGTCCCATCTGCGTCAGCGCGCGGGTCCAGAAGCGGGCATAAAGCAGGTGCAGGATCGCGTGTTCGATCCCGCCGATATATTGTTCGACCGGAAGCCATTTGGCGAGCTCGTCGCGGTCGAATGGCTTGTCTTGCGGCTGACTGGCGAACCGCAGGAAATACCACGAGCTGTTGACGAACGTGTCGAGCGTATCGGTTTCCCGGACAGCCTCGGCCCCGCATGACGGGCAGTTGGTATGCTTCCAGGTCGGATGGCGCAGCAGTGGATTGCCGGGAACCGAGAAGTCGACATCTTCGGGCAGTTCGACCGGCAACTGGTCCTTGGGCACCGGCAAGACGCCGCAAGTCTCACAGTGGATGAACGGGATCGGCGTGCCCCAATAACGCTGCCGCGATACGCCCCAGTCGCGCAGGCGCCAAACCGTGGTTCCCTTGCCCCAACCATCGGCTTCTGCACGGGCGATGACTTCGGCCTTGGCCTCGTCAACCGCCATGCCGGTCAGGAAATCGGAATTGACAATGACGCCGTCTCCCGGCTCCGCTTCGCCGTCGAAGGGCTTGTCTGCTTCTTCTGCGTTCGCCGCGACGACGCGCGGGATCAGCAGGCCATATTTGCTGGCGAATTCAAAGTCGCGCTGGTCATGACCAGGCACCGCCATGATCGCCCCGGTCCCGTAATCCATCAGCACGAAATTGGCGATGAAGACCGGAAGCTGCTCGCCGGTAAACGGATGCCTGGCACCGATGCCGGTATCGAAGCCAAGCTTTTCGGCCGTTTCAAGCTCGGCTGCGGTGGTGCCGCCGCGCTTGCATTGCTCGATGAACTTTGCGGCATCGCAATTCTGCGCCGCCACGCCCTGTGCCACCGGATGATCGGGGGCGACCGCGACGAAAGTCGAGCCGAAGATCGTGTCGGGACGGGTGGTATAGACCGGCAGCGTGTCGCCGTTGGACAAGGTGAAGGAAAACTCGAGACCCTGGCTCTTGCCGATCCAGTTTTCCTGCATCAGTCGGACCTTCTCGGGCCACTTGTCGAGCGTTTCCAGTCCCTCGAGCAGGTCGTCGGCAAAGTCGGTGAGCTTGACAAACCACTGGTCGAGCTGACGCTTCTCGACCTGCGCGCCGGAGCGCCAGCCGCGCCCATCGATGACCTGTTCGTTGGCGAGCACGGTCATGTCGACCGGGTCCCAATTGACCTGCGCCTGTTTGCGATAGACCAGGCCAGCCTCGAACAGGTCGATGAACAGCGCCTGCTCGTGGCCGTAATACTCCGGGTCGCAGGTGGCGAATTCGCGGGTCCAGTCGAGCGCGAAGCCAAGCCGTTTGAGCTGCGCTTTCATGCTGGCGATGTTGTCGCGGGTCCAGCCGCCGGGATGGACCCCTTTTTCCATCGCGGCATTCTCGGCCGGCATGCCGAAAGCGTCCCAGCCCATCGGGTGCAGGACCTCGAACCCGCGCATCTTCTTGTAGCGCGCGAGCACATCGCCCATCGTATAGTTGCGGACGTGGCCGATGTGGATGCGCCCGCTGGGATAGGGGAACATCTCGAGCACGTAGCTCTTGGGGCGGGCACTGCGCGAATCGGCTGCGAAGCAGGCAGCTTCGTCCCATGCGCGTTGCCAGCGCCCGTCGGCGGCAGACGGATCGAAGCGTGTTTCGGTCATGGGTCTCAGTTAGGGAAAGGCGGTCTAGCTGGCTACTGCCTGGCGACGCAATTCGCGCGCCTTGGTGAGGATAATGTCCTCCAGCTTCTGCACTGTGGCCGCCTGGACCGGCGCATCGACCCAGGCGTTACCCTGTGCGACTTGCCGGCTGGCTGCGACGCGCAGCGCATCTGCACGCAGGTCCTGATCGAGGATCGAGACAGTGAGCTTCACGCGCTCGCCCGGATTCTGTGGGTTGGCATACCAGTCGGTCACGATCACGCCGCCGGCGCTGTCGGCCTGCAGCAACGGGGCAAAGCTGACCGTCTCCAGCGCAGCGCGCCAGAGATAGGAATTTACGCCGATCGTGGTGATCTGGGCGGCAGCGAGGTCGGCTCGCGGACGGTCGCGCCCGCCGCAGGCAGCCAGAGAGGCAAGGCATGCGCCGCCAAGAGCAATACGGGCGATCATGCGAAAGCGGGAAGCGGGGTTTGTCATGGAAGGGTCTGCTATCCTCATTCTGGTGTCGAAGCCTCTATAGTCGCCCCATCGCGTGCGACAAGGGTTGCGGTCGGACTGCGGCAAGGTTGCCACAAAGAGATTGGCTGATGCGTTTGAGGCCCGTGCCTGTGTATCCGTGGTGAACGCAAGAGCAGAGCGACTCTTGTGTGCCGGATGCAACACCAGGGCGCGATTGACTCCGGCATTGCAGAAAAGCTGGCAATGGGAACTGAAAGGTCCTAGTTTCATTTTGGGTTCAGTCGGGAATTGGCAAGTGATTCCGACTCTTTAGGGGATTTGGCAGAGGCCATGAAACGCAGCACCATCTCGACATTCAAGCGCGGCCTTGTGCCGGCGCTCGTCGTTGGTGCGGCCTTTCTGGCGATTCCGACTGCCGGTCTCGCGCTTACCAATGCCGTGTTCGCGCCGCTCGAGGAAATCGCTCCGCGGTTTACTCCCGCAGGTGTCGATCCCGCGCTCGCGGAACGGGTCAACAACCGTTATGCCGCAGCGCGCAAGGCCATGCGTTTCACCCCGGCGGCAAATACCGCAGTGACCGATCGCACGGTGACTGTCGCGGTCCGTCTCGACGACGAGACGGCGCGCGCCATATCGATTCGTTCGGCAATGGATCGGGTCGATCAGGGACCGGGCAGGCGCGATCTCAGGATCGCTCCGACGCGGTTCGATCTCGGTATCGCGCGCGGCATCCAGAGCTTTGCCAAGCCTGCCAGCGAATTGCCCGGCGGCATCTCCAAGATCGAAATGCCCGACCTGGCGGAGTTCCGTCCCAGTGCCGGGACTGCGGCTGACAAGCCGAGTCGTTTCCAGCCGCGAATCGCGCTCGAGAATGAGCGGGAAGTGGGCCGCGCTCCGCGTACGCTCGAAGGTTCGGGGGAGCAAAGCGTGAATGTCGGCGGTTCCTACCGCGTGACCCGCAACCTGGACGTGACCGCTGGTGTCCGCCTATCGCAAGAACGCAGCAAGCTGGCACCGCTGACCGACGGGGTCGAAGACGACCAGGCCGTCTACGTCGGCACGCAATTGCGTTTCTGATCAGCACTCGCAGATTGAATTCGATTGCATGACCCCGCCCAGGCGGGGTTTTTCTTTGCCCGCGTTCGCGGCTGACGCTACGGCAAGCTGAGAGCATAAACCGCGTGAGAGGGAGTGGATCATGGGACGTGTAGCAGTGGTAACCGGCGGAAGCCGGGGGATCGGCAAGGCCATTTGCGCGGCATTGAAGGCTGATGGATTTACCGTCGTCGCCAATTACGCGGGCAATGACATGGCGGCCAAGGCCTGCGCCGAAGAGCTGGGCATCGATACCTGCAAATGGGATGTCGGCGATCACGAGGCGACATTGGCAGGCTGTCGCAAGGTCGAGGAAATGGTCGGGCCGATCGACGCGGTGGTCAACAATGCCGGTATCACCCGTGACGGAACCTTGCAGCGGATGAGCTACGCGGACTGGGAAGACGTCATGCGGGTCAATCTCGGCGGTTGCTTCAACATGGCGAAGGCCTGCTTCCCTGGAATGAAGGAGCGCGGCTGGGGCCGGATCGTCAATATCGGTTCGATTAAT
Source organism: Sphingomonadaceae bacterium (assembly GCA_004282995.1). Classification (GTDB taxonomy): domain Bacteria; phylum Pseudomonadota; class Alphaproteobacteria; order Sphingomonadales; family Sphingomonadaceae; genus Parerythrobacter. Next base: position 696 of record SHLU01000050.1, on the reverse strand, counting down.
GGCCAGGCGGGACAATACGGCCAGGTCAATTACGCCGCCGCCAAGTCGGGTATCCACGGCTTCACCAAGGCGCTGGCGCAAGAAGGCGCGCGCTACAACATCACCGTCAACGCTATCGCGCCCGGCTATATCGATACCGACATGGTTGCAGCGGTCCCTGAACAGGTCCTCGAGAAGATTATCGCCAAGATTCCGGTCGGGCGTTTGGGCCAGGCTGAAGAAATCGCGCGCGGCGTCAGTTTCCTGTGCTCGGACGATGCCGGGTTCGTGACCGGATCGACCATGAGCATCAATGGCGGCCAGCACATGTATTGATAGCTGGTGCACACGTCAGACGTGTGCTCCCGGATTTGCTTTCATGACTGTGCCCTATCATCCCCCGGTCAAACGCTCGGTTGAAATCGCCGGACACAAGACCTCGATCAGCCTGGAGCCGGTGTTCTGGGATATGTTGCGGGCTGTAGCGGAGCGGGAGAACCTGCCGATCAACGCCATCGTCGCCCGGATCGACGAAGACCGGATTCGAGCGGAAACCCCGCCGGGGTTGGCGAGCGCTATCCGGGTCTGGCTGGTAACGCGCTGGCGCGCCGAGAGCAGGACAGAAGCTTGAGCCCGCCACGCTCTCGGGCGCGCGCAGATCAATAATTGGCGGGCGGATCACTCGCGGGAAAGCTTTCATCGCTTTCCTCGTCGGTC
>SHLU01000049.1 GCA_004282995.1 Sphingomonadaceae bacterium | reverse complement strand
CGTCTGCTGCAGGGCTTCATGTCCGAGCGTGGCAAGATCGTCCCCAGCCGCATCACCGCCGTCAGCGCGAAGAAGCAGCGTGAGCTCGCCAAGGCGATCAAGCGCGCGCGCCACATCGGCCTGCTGCCCTACATCGTGAAGTAAGGGAGAAGACCCCATGGATATCATTCTCCTCGAACGGATCGGCAATCTCGGCTCGATCGGTGACGTTGTCACCGTGAAGGACGGCTACGCCCGCAACTTCCTGCTCCCGCAGAAGAAGGCCCTGCGCGCCAACGAAGCCAACAAGAAGGTCTTCGAAGCCAACCGCGAACGTCTCGAAGCCGAAAACGCCGAAAAGCGTGGCGATGCAGAAAAGCAGGGCGAAAAGATCGCAGGTACCGAGATCGTCCTGATCCGCGCCTCGTCCAACGCTGGCCAGCTCTACGGCTCGGTCAATGTCCGCGACATCGTTGCCGGCCTCGCCGACAAGGGTCACGAAGTTGACAAGAAGCGCGTCGTGATGGGCAGCCCGATCAAGACCATCGGTATGCACGATGTCACCATCGCGCTGCACCCGGAAGTCGAAGTCACCGTCAAAGCCAACGTCGCACGCAGTGACGACGAGGCCGAACTGCAGAGCCAGGGCGTCGACGTCCTCGCCCAGCTCTTCGAAGAAGAGCAGAAGGAAATCGAGGAAGCGGCCGCGTCCAACCAGACCGACCCGACCCTCGAGCCTGGCGAAATTCCCGCCGAGCTGCTCGAAGACGGCGTCAGCACGCCCGAAGATACGAGCGAAACCGAAGCGAAGATCGAAGCGACCGCTCCGGAAAGCGACGAGGAAATCAGCGAGGGCTGATTTTCGTCACCATCGGTTCGAAAGAACGGGGCTCGAGGCGAAAGCTTCGCGCCCCTTTTCTTTGCCCTGCTGTTCTTTCCGCATTCGCAATTGCACGCTACATGCGCAACCAATGGAAAATATAGACACGATTCTGGCGGAACTGGTCCGCCTCTACGACGAGGCCACAGAACGCCTCAGGTCCGACATCCTGGCTTTCGCCCGTGACGGGAAATTGCCCAGCAAGGCCCGCCGCAGCGATGGCTCCTATGCCTATCCCGAATTGCGCCTGACTTATCGCGGCGGACCGCTGCTGGCTGAACAGGGCCGTGCCTTTGGCAGGCTCAATGACAGCGGCACCTACGCCACCACTGTCACCCGCCCGCGGCTTTTCGCCGATTACCTGCGCGAGCAGCTGGAACTGATCCGCGAGGATCATGAAGTCAAAATCGAAGTCCGCGCCTCACGCCAGGAAATGCCCTTCCCCTATGTCCTCGACGGCGAGGCTGGCGCCGAGTTGGCGGGTATTTCTCCGCAGGAAATCGCGCGGCATTTTCCCCATACCGATCTCGCCGACATCGGCGACGAACTGGCCGATGGTATCGAGCTAGAGGGACCAGATGCGATCATTCCGCTGAGCCTGTTCGACGGGCTGCGGACCGATTTTAGCCTCGCCCGCCTCGCCCATTACACTGGCACCGCGCCAGAACATTTCCAGCGTTATGTCCTGTTCACCAACTATCACCGCTATGTCGATGAATTTGTTGACTGGGCGGGCGAACAATTGGGATCGAACGGCTATACCGCACTGGCCGGCGCTGGCGGCCTGTTCCTCGACAAGGCCACTTCCAATGCGCGCGCGCAGTTGTCCGACACCGCATGGCGCCGACACCAGATGCCGGCCTATCATCTGATAGGGAAAGGCGATGCGGGCATCACGCTGGTCAATATCGGCGTCGGCCCGTCGAATGCGAAAACGATCTGCGACCATCTCGCCGTGCTCCGGCCCGAGGCGTGGCTGATGATCGGCCATTGCGGCGGACTGCGCGGCAGCCAGCGCATTGGAGACTATGTCCTCGCCCACGCCTATCTGCGCGACGATCACGTGCTTGATCCCGTCCTGCCGCCCGAAATCCCGCTGCCGGCCATTGCCGAGGTCCAGCAGGCGCTGATCGGCTCGGCGGTCGAAGTCAGCGGTGAGACCGGTGCCGACCTCAAGAAGCGCATGCGCACCGGCACCGTCGTCACCACCGACGACCGCAACTGGGAACTGCGCTACACCACCTCGGCCCGCCGCCTGTCGCTCAGCCGTGCGGTTGGTATCGACATGGAAAGCGCCACCATTGCCGCACAAGGGTATCGCTTCCGCGTGCCCTACGGCACGCTGCTGTGCGTTTCCGACAAGCCGCTCCACGGCGAGATCAAGCTGCCGGGGCAAGCCAACAAGTTCTATGAAGAAGCGATTGCCGCGCACCTCCAGATCGGCGTCGGCGCGATCGACAAGATGCGCAAGGAAGGCCAGCGCCTGCACAGCCGCAAGCTGCGCGCCTTCAACGAGCCGCCGTTCCGGTGAGCGAAACGCCCGACCGCTCGCGCTCAATCGCTGGCCGGGTGGCCATCGTCACCGGTGCGGCGAGTGGGATGGGCCGCGACACGGCGAAATTGTTTGCCGACGAAGGCGCGATGGTCGCCGTCACCGACCTCGACCGAGAGGCTTGTGAGACGGTGGCGGCGCAATGCGGCGGCAACGCCCGCGCCTATGCGCTCGATGTGTCGGACAAGGATGCCATCGCGCGCGTGGTGGCGCAGATCGCGGAAGATTTTGGCGGGGTCGATATCCTGGTCAACAATGCAGGCATCTCCCGCCACGCGCCGCTCGACGGCGGCGAGGAATACGAAGACATCTGGCACAGCGCGCTGGCAGTGATGCTGACCGCGCACCAGCGCATGGTCCGCGCCGCCCTGCCCCATCTGCGCCGGAGCGACGCCGCACGGATCGTCAATATCGCCAGCACCGAAGGCCTTGGAGCAACCCCCGGCCTGACACCCTATGTCGCCGCCAAGACTGGCGTGACGGGGCTAACGAGAGGACTCGCGGTCGATCTCGGGCCAGAGGGCATCACGGTCAATTGCATCTGCCCCGGCCCGATCAATACCGGCATGACTGCGCCTATTCCCGACGAACACAAGGCGATCTACGCCAAGCGCCGCACCGCCCTCAAACGCTATGGCGAGCCCGAGGAAGTGGCGCACATGACGCTGTCACTGGTGCTCCCGGCGGCAAGCTACATCACCGGCGCGGTGATCCCGGTCGATGGCGGACTGATGGCGCGCAATGCTTGATGTCCGATTGTGGGGTGGAAAACGGACTCTCCAATCTCCGGTTCCTCCTATTATCATTTCGGCGGAGTAGGTCGCCAATGGCCCTCAGAAGTGCGTCCATCGGTATCAATTATCAATCGCATCTGCTCGCCGCCATTGGGACGCACCATCCAGAAATCGAGGTCGTCGTCCTCCGCTGAGGATGAAACCGTCACCAAAAGCCATTGTGCATCTGGAGACCATTTGGGCTCCCAGTTTCGACCGGTTGAAACTGCCTCATTAACTTCGCCGCTAACCACATCTGCTGTGAAGATCTTGGAAGTTTCGCCCTGCTGAAGGTGGAAGGCTAAAAGTTTTCCGTTCGGCGAAAACGATGTTGCGCCCACATATCCAACTGGGGTGTCTAGTTCTCTTTCGATACCGGATTGAGTGTCACGCAGCCGTACCACTGACTGCCCCTCGCCCACTCGCTTTGCATACGCGACTAGGCGCCCATCTGGCGAAACCTGCAATGGCCCTGATGTGCCCGGAGAGTCCATCTCTAATCTCTCCTGCTGACTTCCATCTAGGTTCAACACATAAAAATGAACCTCTGGATTTATGTCACCTTCCTCCATGCGCCACGAAGCAAAATAGATCTTTTGCCCGTCGATGCTCCATGTTGGCACGTAATCATGTGCCGGATCGTCAGTCAGGCGCTGCTTGCCAGTGCCATCGGCATTCATAACATATATGTCGAGGCTCCCATTAGCGCGGCTTTGATATACGATGCGCCTGCCGTCAGGAGACCAGACAGGCCAATTTTCTTGCTCCTGACTATTCGTGAGATTCGTGAAATTTTCTGCCCCTGCCTTCCGAATGTATATTTCTGAGTTCCCCTCGTGATTTGAGGAGAAAAGCAAGTCGGTCTGGCCGGGCCTCCATTCGAGGGTCCCGGCGTCATTTGGGACAGCCAGGGTCGCGCACGCTGCGAGCGGAAAAAGGGCGAAAGTGATCAAGGCCAAGCGCTTGGCCGAAAGCTGTTTATGCTCTGCTTCGCATACTTCGCTATCTGACACGCTGATCTCCCATCTCCTTCACCACAAGCGGAGAAGTTGGAGATTGCTCCGCAAGCACTCATCCGTCAAACTTCTTCAAGGTTGAAGACCGCTTTTGGGTCGTTAGCAGACTTTCACCCCTTCCCCTTGGTCTTCGTCTTCCCAGCCTTGGCATTGCCTTCGATGAATTCGATGATCATGCCGGCAATATCCTTTCCGGTGGCGGTTTCGATGCCTTCGAGGCCGGGGGAGGAATTGACTTCCATGATCACCGGGCCGTGATTGCTGCGCAGCAGGTCCACGCCGCACACGTTCAGGCCCATCGCCTTGGCCGCGCGTACGGCGGTGCTGCGTTCTTCGGGCGTGATCTTGATCAGCTGGGCGCTGCCGCCGCGGTGGAGGTTGCTGCGGAACTCGCCCTCGGCCCCCTGTCGCTTCATCGCGGCGACCACCTTGCCGCCGACGACCAGGCAGCGGATGTCCGAACCGCCTGCTTCCTTGATAAATTCCTGCACCATGATGGCGATGTTGGCCCCGCGAAACGCCTCGATGATCGAGGCCCCGCCCTTTAGCGTTTCGGCCAGCACCACGCCGATGCCCTGCGTTCCCTCGAGCAGCTTGATCACCACTGGTGGACCGTTGACCGCCTTGATGATTTCCTCGGCCTGCTTGGCATCGCTGGCATAGGCCGTCAGCGGCAGCCCGAGGCCGTATTTCGCCATGATCTGGGTCGAGCGCAGCTTGTCCCGGCTGCGACCAATTGCGACGCTTTCGTTAAGTGACCAGACGCCGCCCATTTCGAACTGACGCAGCACCGCAAGGCCGTAACTGGTGATCGAGGCACCGATGCGCGGGATGACCGCCTCATACCCTTTCAGCGTTTCGCCCCGATACATGATGGTAGGCCGGTGGCTGGCGATATTCACCGTGCAGCGCGTGGTGTTGAGGATGTCGAGTGTGTGGCCGCGTTTCTCTGCCGCCTCTACCAACCGCTTGTGCGAGTAGAGGTTTGGATTGCGTGCCAGCATGGCGATCTTCATTTCAATAGCCTCTTTCGCTCTTCTGCGCTCGACTGGAGATAGCTGCGTCCCGAATCGACCAGGAAACGGCGGCGCAGTGCCGTCCGGCCGATCAGGATGGGAAATTTCATATCACTTCGGTCAGTCAGGGAGAACTCCGCCGGAAAGCGGATTTCCCCCAGTTCGACCCAGGTCTTGATGATGAAGCGTTCTTCCGCTTCGCCATTGGAGCTTGTGACCACCCGCTTGTCGGCGCGCGGGACCTCGACGGTGACGGGCTGCACCCGCTGGTGACCGAGATCTAGCAGGAAGCGCACCCATCGATGACCCTCGCGATCAAATCGTTCGATAGCCAGCGCGTGAAGCGAGGAAGTTCGTGCGCCGGTATCGATCTTGGCGGGGATGCGAACGTCTGTCAGATCGGGCAGCGCGACCATCTCGCGCCAGCCGACCGTCTGAAGCTTGGGCTTAACTGCCATTGCGGCCCGCTTCGGGCGCGAGGATCGCCAGCCCGTCACCATCCTCGCCGACAGCAAAACGACGCAAGACATTCCCGCTGGCATAGTCAACCTCGGCCACGGTATTCGAGCCTGTCTCAGCAGCGTAGATGCGGTTGCCGTCTTCCGACCAGATGATCGTGACCTGGAAACGCTGCTCGGCTTGCGAAGATCCGCCAATCGGGACCGATCGAAGCAGTCGGCCGCTTTCGAGGTCGATCACGCTCAGGCCACCGTCCTGCAAATTTGATGTAATGGCGACATCGCCCTGCGGACGGATTGCCAGCCGCAGCGGGAATCGCCCGACCTCAACGCGCTTTTGCACCTTCAAGGTGCCCGGATCGACGGCGAAGACTTCGTTCGATCCGCGCGCGGAAACCCACAGCGTGGCCCCGTCTGGTGACAAAGCAATCCCTTCGGGCTCGTCTCCCATCTGGGCTGAAAACGGGTCAGCGCCACCAACGAGATCAACCCTGGTCACGCTGCCGGCCACCATGTCTGCCGTCCACGCCGTCTGGCCATCCGGCGCCACCGCCAACATATGGCTACCGCGATCATTGGTGCCAAATTCGCGAACCTCCGGCTCGCCGTTTGGTTGCATGACCCGATAGAGAGACTGGCGCCCCTCAGCGGTGGCGTAAATATCACCGTTGCTATGCCAGACTATACCGTGTGGGCGAGCATCAGCACCCAGTTCGATGCTGCGGAATAGCGTCAGGTCCTTTGTGTGGAAGATGTCGATCGAGGTTCCGCCATAGCATCCGACCGCAACGAACTCGCCGTCCGGTGAGACCGCGAGTTCATGCGGTGTGCGACAGCTCTCGACCCGCCGGACTTCCTCACCGGTGGCAAGGTCGACCTTGCTCAGTGTGTCCTCGCCCTTGTTGGTGACGAACAGCACGTGTCCGGCCATTGCAGGGTCGGCTACCACCTTCGGCGGCGGCAGGTCGGCTGCTGCCGGCGAACACGCCAGCAGCAGGCCGTTGATTGCCACGAGAGGAGTGAGGCGGTTCAAGACCGTTACCAGCCCTGCGGCTTGCCGCGGTTCTGCTCCTCGAGCCACTTCATCAGCGGGGCGAAATATTCGATCATCGCTTCTCCGCTCATTTCACGGCTGCCGGTAAAGGCTTCCAATGCGTCGGGCCAGGGCTGGCTTGCCCCCATTTCGAGCATTGCGCCCAGCTTTGCGCCGACTTCTTCGTTGCCGTAGAAGCTGCATCGGTGCAGCGGACCTTCCCAACCGGCCTGGTCGCAAGCAGCCTTGTAGAACTGGAACTGCAATACGCGGGCGAGGAAATAGCGCGTGTAGGGGGTATTGCCCGGAATGTGGTATTTCGCACCCGGATCGAAGGCGTCGGCAGGCCGCGCGACCGGCGGAACGATGCCCTGGTAATCGGTCCGCAGCTTGGTCCAGGCCTGGTTGTACTGCGCAGGTTTGATCGAGCCATCGAACACGCCCCAGCGCCACTTGTCGACCAGATGGGCGAACGGCAGGAAGGCAACCTTGTCCATCGCCTGCCGCAGCAGAAGGCCGATGTCCTTGTCGGCGCTGGGTACCTGCGATTCGTCCAGCATGCCGATTTCGACCAGGTAATCGGGCGTGATCGACAGCGCTATCATGTCTCCGATCGCCTCGTGGCAGCCATCATTGGCGCCGTTCAAGTGCAGATAGTCCTGCTCGTTATAGGCCCGCTGATAGTAGTTGTGCCCGAGCTCGTGATGGATGGTGATGAAATCATCCGCATTGCGCTTGATGCACATCTTGATGCGGATATCATCCTTGTTGTCGATGTCCCAGGCGCTGGCATGGCACACCACTTCGCGGTCGGCGGGCTTGGTGAATTGGCTACGGGTCCAGAAGGTTTCGGGTAGCGGTTCGAAGCCCAGCGAACTGAAGAACTGTTCGCCGATCTTGACCATCTCGACCTCGTCGAGCTTCTTTTCCTCGATCAGCGCAGTCAGGTCATAGCCGATGTCGCCTGCGCCTTCGGGCGCGACCAGCGGGTAGATATTGCCCCATTCCTGTGCCCACATATTACCCAGCAAATCGGCGCGGATTGGTCCGGTTGCAGGCTGAATGGCGTTACCGTATTTTTCGTTGAGTTTGGCGCGGACATAAGTGTGCAGCGCCATGTAGAGCGGCTTCACCTGCTCCCACAGTTTTTCCTTTTCGACCGCAAATTCTTCGGCGCTCATGTCGTAATTGGACCGCCACATGGCGCCGGTGTCGGAAAAACCCAGTTCCTGTGCGCCCTTGTTGGCGATCTCGACCATGCGGACATATTCGCCCTTCATCGGCGCGCCGACCTGATCGTGCCAGCTGGCCCACATTTCAGCCAGTTCGGCCGGCGTTCGTTCGAGATTGCCCATCTCGGCTTCGATATCACTGCCGCTGATCGGCTTGCCGTTGAGTGTTCCCTTGCCCTTGCCGTATTGGCTATTGAGGCTGGTGGCGATGGCGTTGAGCTCGGTCGCCGCACCATCGGCGGTCGGTGCGGGCAGGACGATCCCTGTCGCCAGCATGTTCAACTTGCGCGCAACTTCTGGAGCGAGGCCATCGACAGCGGCATATTTTGCCGCTTCGAGCGCGTATTTGACCGACTTCTCCGTGCCAACCGCGCCGACCTGTGCAGCCAACGCATCGGTGTCTTCGGTAATGTAGGTGGCATTGACCCAGTACACGCGCGACGCTTCGACCGAATAGTCGAACAGGTCGGCCTCGACCATGGCGACCCAGTCGGCTGCGCCCGGCGGCGTCATCGGAAACGCGGTGTCGGCCTTGGTCTCGGTAGCTGTGCGGTCATGGGCCTGAACAGGGGCAGACATGACCAGGGCCAGCGCGGTGAACGCAGGAGCAAGCATCTTCATCGTGGCATCTCTCTCAATCGGGGATTGTTGTTGCGATTGATACCGGTTTGGACCGCGCGCGCGCCTTAATCAAGCACCCGTCTGCCGAGAGCCGCTCCAGTCGATCACAAGCCCGTTCAAAGGCAGTATGAAGCAGATAATCCAGGTAACCAGCTTGGGATAGTGCATGGCCTTGGCCAGTGCGGCCATCTCGTCGTTTCCTTGGCCAGCCCGAAGCTGCTGGATCTGCATAGTGGTCTCGGTGAGGTCGCTGGCCAGAAATATCACAGCCGCGATAGCGGTAACTTTTCCGATTGTGCGCAGCCAGCCTCTTCCGTGGCTCCGGTAATACAGCCCAGCCATGAGACTGCCCGTGCCGAACAGAATAATGAAAAAGAAATCGGCAATCATCGCGACCATTGCACTCTCGTAAACGCCAGCGAAGGCCCACTCGCGTTGGATGTAATCGACCCGCGCAGCATTACCGGCGGTCTGGTGCGCGACGATTCCCTCTGGCACGCTGGCCAGGCTCAAAGGCATATGGAGGCTTACCGCTATAACGAAGGCAATCAACCCGCTGAGCCAGACCATGACGAAGCGGTGCCGCGCGGTCATTCTGTCTCTCTCAACCATTCGGCGATGGCCTTGCCCAATTCGGGTTTGGTCACACTCGACATGTGGGTACCGGGCACTTCGACATAGGTCGCGCCGGGTAATAGAGCAGCCAGTTCTGCGGCTGAACCATTGTCGCGATCCTCGTCACCGCACACGACGAGCGTCGGCATCGCAACCTTCCCTAGCATAGCAAGATCCATGTCTGGAAGCGTCTGCAACAGCATACGCGCAGCGACCCTATCGACCCCCTGACTCTTGAGAAACTGGCGTGAGAAATAGGCCGGATCCTCGCGCCCGATGGTATCGAATTCGTCGATTACCCGCAGAAAATGCGCCGAACGTTTTGTCCAATCACCAAGTCCGGCTGTGCCCATGCCCCCGATAATCAGCCGTTGCGGATGCAACACACCTTGGGCGACCGCATGAAGCGAAGTGCGCGCGCCGAGCGAAAATCCGCCCAGCACGTATTCGTCAAGCGCGAGGTGATCGACCAGCGCTGCGACATCGCGCACCAGCACGTTTTGCGGATATTTGGCAGAATCGTGTGGCGCCTCGCTGACGCCATGAACTCTGAAATCCAGCATGAACAGTTCGTACCCGGCCGCTGCGATCGTTTCGGCGTGGCCCCACTTGATCCAGTTCATGTCTGAGCTGGAAAAGAGACCATGCAGAAGGACGAAGGGTTGACCACTGCCGATCCGATGGACCGCCAGTTGGGTATCATCGAACGAAACGAAATGTTCTGTCTTCAACCCAGTCATCGTTTGGCCAGCCCGCACTGCTCCATCCGCCACTTGGCCATTTCTATCCGATCCTGTCCGAAGAATGGTTCGCCCTGGAAAACCAAGGTCGGCACGCCCCAATGCCCGGCCTTTTCGAGCGCGTCCTGGTTGGCAGCGATCTCCGCATCGAGCGCGCTGGCCTCCCCTTCAACTTCGGCGTCAAGTTCTGCGAGATCTAGTCCTGCACGTTTGGCGGCGCCCGCAAGGTGGTCCCCCTCGTGCCAGTTTTCTGCCCCGCCCCAGATAAGCTTTCCTGCCTCATGGGCAAATCCAAGCCCCGCGCTGCGCCGGGCAGCGGCTTGCCCGAGCCGGGTGATACGACGGATATAAGGTTGCTCGTCCGCGATGGCGCGAGTTTGCGGATCCTGGATAATCGGATCGGGCCGCGGCGGACCGAAAGGGATGGCGTGAAACTGCGCCACCCGCATCATGTCACGCATTGTATAGCCGAGCCAGTTGGGGTGATTTCGCTCGAAAAAATCTGGCTGTCGAACTGCCAGTGGCCAGACAGGTCGCAACGCGATGTCGAGAGCATATTCCTCGCTCAAGGCCCGGTATCGGCCCACCGCAAGATAGCTGTAAGGCGAACGAAAACTGAAATAGAGGTCAGCGTTCAGGATTGTTCTTCCCCCTTAGCGAAAGAAGCAGTTGGTCCCCGCATAGAGCCCGGATACCGCATCGTCGTCAAGGAAACCGCCTAGCTGATCGCCGACCGCAAACTCTTCGCCGAGCGTACTCTCTTCCAGCGCTGAGAATCCGCGCGTCGCCATCACCTCATCGCGTGCAGTCCCCACGGTCAGTCCGGTCGCGGTTGAGATGGCAGCGTTGGGTTCATCAAAATACCATCCCACCAGCCTGCCATCCTGGAAGTTGACCGTAAGACCACCATCGAAGTTGGTGAAATCCATCGGTCCTGCGCCGCATTCGTCGTTCGACAACCTGCCGGACGGCTCTCCGAGCACTCTTTCCAGAGCATATTCAACTTCGGACCGTCCAGCAGCGAACAGGAACGCCTCGGCTCCGGCAGCAAGCCCATCGCCCTTCAGAACCACCGCATCCTCGCGCACGGGTTCGGCCTGCAACTGCTCTGCCGGCGAGGGAATGTCGCTCCCGCAAGCAGCAAGAGCCAGCGCGCCTGCCAGAAATAACGATCCAAGCCCGGTCCTGCCCATCGAGATCAGCCTTTCTTGAGGTGGCGACGACCAAGCAATTCAGCGATCTGTACCGCATTGAGAGCCGCCCCCTTGCGAAGATTGTCGCTCACGCACCACAGGGTCAGCCCATTCTCGACCGTCGGGTCTTCGCGCACGCGGCTGATATAAGTCGCACTGTCGCCAGCGCATTCGACAGGCGTGACATAGCCCTCGTCTTCACGCTTATCTATCAGCATGATGCCGGGCGCATCGCGCAGGATATCCTGCGCTTCGGTGGCGGAAATCTCGTTCTCGAACTCGATATTGACCGCCTCGGCGTGACCGACGAACACCGGCACCCGCACACAGGTGGCGTTGAGCTTGATCTTGGGGTCGAGGATCTTCTTCGTTTCGACCACCATCTTCCACTCTTCCTTGGTCGAGCCGTCATCCATGAAGACATCGATGTGCGGAATGACGTTGAAGGCGATCTGCTTGGTAAAGGTGTTCGGCTGCACCGAGTCGCCGACGAAAATCGCGCGGCTCTGTTCGAACAGTTCGTCCATGCCCGCTTTTCCGGCTCCCGAAACCGACTGGTAGGTGCTGACGACGACGCGCTTGATCGTCGCCGCATCGTGCAGTGGCTTCAATGCCACGACCAGCTGCGCGGTCGAGCAGTTGGGATTGGCGATGATATTCTTCTTCTTGTAACCGTCGATCGCATCCGGGTTTACCTCCGGCACGATTAACGGCACGTCCGGGTCCATCCGGTAGAGCGAGGAATTGTCGATCACGACGCAGCCGGCCGCCGCCGCCTTGGGGGCATATTCCCTGGCCGGACCCGACCCGGCGGAGAACAGCGCGATATCCCAACCCGCCCAGTCGAAATGCTCGATATTCTTGCATTTCAGCATCTTGCCGGTGTCGCCGAATTCAACCTCGGTCCCGTGCGAGCGCGAGGAAGCGACCGCTGCGACTTCGTCACAGGGAAACTCGCGCTCGGCGAGTATCTGCATCATTTCCCGGCCGACATTCCCTGTCGCCCCAACCCCGGCTACGCGATAGCCCACTGCACTTCTCCAATTCACTGACACAGGCGAGATAG
>SHLU01000048.1 GCA_004282995.1 Sphingomonadaceae bacterium | reverse complement strand
GTCAAGCTGGCGTGGAAGCCCAACATCACCGTCGAACTCGACGAGAAGGATGCCGGCGTCCTGCTCAAACTGGTAGACGCGCTTGACGATGACGACGACGTGCAGACCGTGTGGGGCAATTACGATATCTCCGACGAAGTGATGGAGAAGCTCGACTGATGTGGAGCCTCGTCGCCAAGGCGTTGCTTGCCGGGGCGATGATCGCGACCATTGCGGAGATCGGCAAGCGGCTGCCCACCATGGCGGCGCTGGTGGCATCGCTGCCACTTGTCTCGGTGCTCGGGATGATTTTCCTGTGGCACGCCCGCCCGGATGCAGAGAACATGGCGGTCCACGCGCAGTCGACTTTCTGGTTCGTCCTGCCCAGCCTGCCGATGTTCCTGCTAATGCCGGTGCTGCTGCGATCCGGGGTCGGGTTCTGGTTGTCGCTGGCCGTTGGCTGCGCGCTGACCGTGGCGCTGTATCTTCTGATGGTCCAGTTCGGTCCGCGTTTGGGCATCAGGTTCTGATCAAATGCTAATCCTCGGCCTTGATCCCTCGCTCAGTTGCACCGGCTGGGGCGTGGTCCGGACCGAGGGTTCGCGGCTGATCCATGTCGCCAACGGACAGGTAAAGACCGATGCCAAGGCGCCTATCGCCGAACGGCTGCATCACCTGCACGATGCCATCCGGGCGGTCATCGCTTCCCATGCGCCCGACCGCGCTGCGGCGGAAGAAATTTTCGTCAACAAGAACCCGCAGTCGACCCTCAAGCTGGCGCAGGCGCGCGGCTGCGTGCTGGCGGCCTGCGCTGCCGGAGGGATCACAGTCAACGAACACGCTGCGCGGCTAGTCAAGAAATCGGTCGTCGGCACTGGAGCTGCAGACAAGGCGCAGGTCCAGGCCATGCTCAAGGTGCTGCTGCCCGGCGCCGCCATCGCCGGCGCCGACGCCGCCGACGCGCTGGCCGTCGCCATCGCCGATGCGCATTTGGTCAGGTGACTGGACTGTAGGCCCGCTATCGGGTTCTCGATATAACGTGTTTCCTCTCGGAATTGTGCACGCATCTTGCAGTAGTGAATGGGGTTGGGGCCACGCTGATTCTTCATGCTGCCTGCGAGTTGTTCCCGCATAATATCGACGAGAAAACGGATTGATCTTGAAATAGATTTGGCCTGCGCGCACTCATGTTCATGTGGAGAGAGGCTTGAGAAAACCGAGAAGCGTCGCGATTTGCGGCGGGGGGCCGGCAGGACTCTATGCCGCGATAAGCCTCAAGCTGCGCGAGCCGGATTGCGCGATTACCGTGTTCGAACGTAACCGGCCCGACGACACTTTCGGTTGGGGCGTAGTTCTGTCGGAAGAGACGCTCGAGAACCTCGTCGCCAACGACGCGCACAGCGCCAAGGCGATCCGTGCCGATTTTGCTTACTGGGACGATATCGCAGTGGTGCGCGACGACAGCCGGATCGTGTCGACCGGGCACGGCTTCTGCGGCATCGGGCGGCAGAGGCTGCTGGCGATATTGCAGGAGCGTGCAGCCGCGCTGGGCGTATCAATCGATTTCGAAACTGAGGTGGACGATGTCGCGGTGTTGATGCGCGAATACGACATCGTCATCGCCGCTGACGGGGTCAATTCCAGGACCCGCGAACAATTTTCGGACATTTTCCGTCCCGAGATCGACGTGCGAGCCAACAAGTTCGTCTGGCTCGGCACTCAGCAGAAATTCAACGACGCCTTTACCTTCATTTTCGAGAAAACCGAACATGGCTGGGTCTGGGCGCATGCCTACCAGTTCGACAATGACACGGCGACTTTCATCGTCGAGTGCAGCGAAAATACGTGGAACGCATCCGGCTTTGGCGACATGGACCGGGATCAATCCGTTGCCGCCTGCGAGACCATCTTCGCAGACCATCTTGGTGGGCACCCGCTGATCTCGAATGCCAGGCACCTACGGGGCGGGGGCTGGCTCAACTTCCCGCGGGTCCTTTGCGATCGCTGGCACCATGAAAACCTGGTCCTCCTCGGAGATGCGGCGGCGACGGCGCATTTCTCGATCGGCTCGGGCACGAAGCTGGCGATGGAAAGCGCGATTGCGCTGGCCGATCTGCTGCAGGACAAGCCCGATCGAGAAAGCGCATTCCAGGCTTACGAGGAGGAGCGACGGGTCGAAGTACTCAAGCTCCAGTCCGCGGCGCGCAATTCGTGCGAGTGGTTCGAGGAAGTGGAGCGGTATCTCACGCTCGATCCGGTGCAGTTCGCCTATTCGCTGCTGACCCGCTCGCAGCGTATCAGCCATGAGAACCTGCGGCTGCGCGATGGCAAGTGGCTGGGCGAGGCGGAAGCTTGGTTTCATCGCCAGGCGGGCAGCAATTCCGCTCGCGCGCCAATGTTCGCGCCGTTCCGCTTGCGCGGGCTCCAACTGGCAAACCGCGTGGTGGTATCGCCAATGGCGCAATACAAGGCGGTCGAGGGCTGCCCCACCGACTGGCACTTTGCGCATTATGCCGAGCGCGCCAAAGGCGGCGCCGGACTGGTCTATATCGAGATGACCTGCGTTGCTCCCGATGCGCGGATCACGCCGGGGTGCCCCGGCCTCTACGCGCCCGAACACGAGGCGGTGTGGAAACGGCTGACTGACTTCGTCCATGCCGAAACCGGAGCGAAAATCTGCGCGCAGCTTGGCCATGCGGGTCCGAAGGGATCGACCCAGCTCGGCTGGGAGGAAATGGATGCCCCGCTCAAGGATGGAAACTGGCCGTTGATTGCTGCTTCTGCCGTTCCATGGTCGGAGCGCAACCAGGTGCCAAAGGTCATGGACCGTGCCGACATGGACCGCGTGCGCGAGCAATTCGTCGAGGCCGCGCAGATGGCGCAGCGCGCGGGGTTCGACATGATCGAACTGCACATGGCGCACGGTTATCTGCTGTCGAGCTTTATCACCCCGCTGACCAACCGGCGCGAAGACGAATATGGCGGCAGCCTTGAAAACCGCATGCGCTACCCCTTGGAAGTGTTTCGTGCGGTGCGCGCAGAATGGCCGGATGACAAGCCGATCGCGGTGCGCATCTCTGCCAACGACTGGGTCGGGGAGGATGGCGTGACGCCCGACGAGGCGGTCGCCATCGCGCGAATGTTGCGGGAAGCGGGCGTCGATATCTGCGACGTTTCTGCCGGTCAGACCTCGACCCGGGCGCAACCTGTTTATGGGCGGATGTTCCAGACGCCGTTTTCCGACCGCATCCGTAACGAAACCGGCATGGCGACAATGGCGGTGGGCAATATCTACGAGCCCGACCATGTAAACTCGATCCTTCTGGCCGGCCGTGCCGACCTCGTCTGCCTCGCTCGACCGCACCTCAGCGATCCCTATTGGACACTCCATGCCGCCGCCGAGCTCGGCGATACTTTGGTGGCCTGGCCTGAGCCATATCTCGCCGGCCGCGACCAGCTTCACCGCTTGGCCGAGAAAGAACGTCTCGCTGCCGAGGAGTTCAAGGCATGAGCGCATCACTGGTAGAATTGATTCAATCCGGACGCACCGGCAAAGCAGTGGAGATCACATGACCCCTGAAAATCATTCACCCGAGCATTTCCTGTGGGATTTCGCCGATGGCATTGCCACGATCACGCTCAACCGGCCCGACCGCAAGAACCCGCTCACATTCGAAAGTTACGCCGAATTGCGCGACACCTTCCGCGCGCTCAATTACGCCCCGGATGTGAAGGTCGTGGTCGTCAACGGCGCGGGCGGAAACTTCTCTTCCGGTGGCGACGTGCACGAGATTATCGGCCCACTGACCGAAATGGCCATGCCGCAATTGCTGGAATTCACCCGCATGACCGGCGACCTGGTGAGGGCAATGCGCGGCTGTCCGCAGCCGATCGTCGCCGCGCTCGACGGAGTGTGCGTCGGCGCGGGCGCGATCATGGCGATGGCAAGCGACATGAGGTTGGCGACACCGGCAACGAAAACCGCATTCCTGTTTACCCGCGTCGGCCTCGCGGGATGCGACATGGGAGCCTGTGCAATCCTGCCGCGGATCATCGGGCAGGGGCGCGCTTCCGAATTGCTCTATACCGGGCGGGTGATGAGCGCCGAGGAAGGCGAGCGCTGGGGGTTCCACAACCGCCTGGTGGATGCTGGCGCCTTGAAAGACGAAGCGAACAAGCTGGCTCGCACGCTCGCTTCCGGCCCGACATTCGCACACGGGATCACCAAGACGCAGTTGGCGCATGAATGGAACGTCGGGATCGACACGGCGATCGAGATGGAAGCGCAGGCGCAGGCAATCTGCATGGCGACCAAGGATTTCCGCCGTGCATTCGAAGCCTTCGCCGCCAAGCAGACACCGGTATTCGAAGGCGATTGATTGTGAAGCTCCTCCCTTCCGGCCACGGCGACACATTCGCGCGCGACAATCTGCCGCCATTCGATCAATGGCCCGAACTGCTGATGGGGGGCTTCGACTATCCCGAGCGGCTCAACGCCGGGGTTGAATTGTGCGATCGGCTGGTGGAGCAGGGTCATGGAGATCGGATCGCGCTGATCGGCAATGGCCGGGCACGGACTTACAAGGAGCTGGCCGACTGGTCGAACCGCATCGCGCACACGCTGGTAGAGGATTACGGCGTGGTGGCAGGCAACCGTGTGCTTATCCGGGGTCCCAATAATCCGGCGCTCGTGGCCTGCTGGCTCGCGGCAACCAAGGCCGGAGCAGTGGCGGTCAATACCATGCCGATGCTGCGTGCGGGCGAGCTTTGCAAGATCGTCGACAAGGCTGAGATAAGCCTCGCCTTGTGCGACACGCGCAGTCTCGATGAAATGGTCGCCTGCGCCAAGAATTCGCGCTTCCTCCAAAAAGTCGTCGGGTTCGATGGCACGGCCAATCACGATGCCGAGCTTGACCGGATTGCCTTGTCGAAACCTGTGCAGTTCGAGGCTGCTGACACGTCGCAGGACGATGTCGCGCTGCTCGGCTTTACCTCGGGCACAACGGGAGAGCCGAAGGCGACGATGCATTTCCATCGTGACCTGCTGATCATCGCCGATGGCTATGCGAAGGATGTGCTCGGCGTGACACCCGACGATATTTTCGTCGGCTCGCCTCCGCTTGCCTTTACCTTTGGACTCGGCGGGTTGGCGATTTTCCCATTGCGCTTCGGCGCAGCGGCGGCGCTCCTCGAACAGGCGAGTCCCGCCAACATGGTCGAACTGATAGAAAAGCACCGCGCCACTATCAGTTTTACCGCGCCGACTGCATACCGGGCCATGCTCGCTGCAATGGACGATGGGGCCGATCTGTCCTCGCTCAGGCTCGCCGTGTCGGCGGGCGAGACGCTACCTGCGCCGGTCTACGAGGAATGGGAGCGCAAGACCGGCAAACCGATCCTCGATGGGATCGGTTCGACCGAATTGCTGCATATTTTCATTACCAATCGTCCCGACGATCGCGCGCCGGCTTGCACCGGACGGCCAGTACCAGGCTATCTGGCGCGTATCGTGAACGACGATATGCAGGACGTGCCCCTGGGCGAAATCGGGCATCTCGCCGTTCGCGGCCCAACCGGGTGCCGCTATCTCGCCGATCCGCGCCAGCACGATTATGTGCGCGATGGCTGGAATCTCACCGGGGACAGCTTTCGGCAGGGCGAAGATGGACGTTTCCACTTCGCCGCTCGCTCGGACGACATGATCATCTCTGCAGGCTACAATATCGCCGGGCCCGAAGTTGAGGCCGCGCTGCTGGCGCATCCTGATGTCGCCGAATGCGCGGTGATCGGAGCCGTCGACGAGGAGCGCGGGCAACTGGTCGAAGCGCATGTAGTTCTCGCCGCCGATGTGGCGCGGGACGACACGACCGTCAAACGGTTGCAGGATCACGTAAAGTCCCGCATCGCGCCGTTCAAATATCCGCGCTCGGTGGTGTTTGTGGATGCCTTGCCGAGGACGGCGACCGGCAAGATCCAGCGCTTCCGCCTGCGGGAAGGTTGATAGGAAAGAGACCATGCACCAAACGATTCACCCTGCAGGCTGGGCGCCGGCGATCGGCTATGCCAACGGCGTGGCGGCATCCGGGCGCACGCTCTATCTTGGCGGCCAGATAGGATGGAACGCAAAGCAACAATTCGAAAGCGACGATCTTGTCGATCAGGTTAAGCAGACGCTGGAAAATATTGTCGCGGTAGTCGAGGAAGCGGGCGGGAAGCCCGAACACATCGTCTCGATGACCTGGTACATGACCGATCTCGAAGATTACGTCGCGCACCTGAAAGATGTCGGTCGCGCCTATCGTGCCGTTATCGGCAAGCATTTTCCGGCCATGGCGGTGGTCGAAGTGACGCGTCTGGTGGAACGGCAGGCCAAGGTGGAAATCCAGGCTATTGCGGTTTTACCCGCCTAGGCGAGCTTGGTACGACCCAAGTCCGCCCCATCCGACCCAACGTCATCACTCCGTTGACGCGACCTGATATTCAATTCCCTGTTGATAGAGCCAGGCTTCTGTCATTTCGCATCGAAGCGCTTTTCGCACCTGAACCTTTCCCATGCATCTCATCCTGTAGGACTTACCGCATGATCCACCTCTACGGCATTCCCAATTGCGACACGGTCAAGAAGGCTCGCAAGTGGCTTGACGCGAACGGTGTCGAATACGGTTTCCATGACTACAAGAAGGAAGGCGCCGAGCGCGAGAAGCTCGATCGCTGGGCCGACAGCGTCGGCTGGGAAGTGCTGCTCAATCGCCGTGGCACGACGTTCCGCAAGCTGGAAGAGAGCGACAAGGCCGATATCGACCGCGACAAGGCGATCTCGCTGATGGTCGCGCATCCGAGCATGATCAAGCGGCCGGTCGCCATGCATGAGGATGGCCAGCGGATCCTGGTTGGTTTCGACGAAAGCGAGTGGGAAAACGCCTGGGGCTGAGGAGGCGCAGGGCCGGTCAGGCGCGGTGTGCAGTCAAGATGTAGTTGAGCGAAAGGTCATCGCTCAGGTGCAGGCCCTTGAACGGCGAATAGGCAATCCCGCGCGTTTCCGTCACGCCGAGCCCATGATTACTCAATAAGGCGGTCAGATCCTTTGGTGTGATGAAGTCGTCCCAGTGATGCGTTCCCTTGGGCACTATGCCGATGGTCTCCGCAGCCTCGACCAGCAGCAGCCGCGATTGCGGCGTGCGATTGGGGGTCGAGAGGATCATTAGTCCGCCTGGCGCCAGCTGCTCGGCAAGCGAGCCGATAAAGGCCGGTTTGTCGGCAACGTGCTCGACCACTTCAAGACATGTAACGAGATCGAACTGCCCGAGGTTGAGCTGCGCCAACTCGCCGTGGCGGTAGTCGATCTGCAGCCCGCTGCGCTCTGCATGGGCCTTGGCAGCGGCGATATTCTCGGCCGCAGCGTCGACCCCGGTTACTTGCGCCCCCAGCCGCGCCAAGGGTTCGCACAAGAGCCCGGCGCCGCAGCCGACGTCCAGCGCCCTCTTGCCGGCGAGTGGTGCGATTGCCTCAACATCGCCGGCCCAATGGGTGTCGACGGCTGCGCGGATAAAGGCCAGCCGCACCGGATTGAGCCGATGCAGCATGGCGCTGGAGCCAGCCGGGTCCCACCAATCGGCTGCCAATGCGCCGAAATGCGCGGCTTCCTCGGGCCGGATGGTATGGACTTCACGCAATTACATCGCTCCCTTGACGGCGCGTTCGCTCACGCTGTCGAACAACTTGTCGCCCCAACCTTTGGCCTCGCCGCCGAACAGCCAGTCGGGTGGTGTGATCTCCGGACCTTCGCCGGGCGGCAGGGGCGGGGTGAAATAGCCCAACGCATAGCTGCCCATGGCGTATCCCAGCAGCGCCTGCAATTCCGGCGCGAAATCCCGTGCGATTTCCGGCGGACAGGAAAGGTACTGGTTCTCTTCCTGCCGCAACCAGCCGAGGCAATAGGTGATGTTGAGGCCCATGCGGTCGGCATCGCTGTCGTTGCGCCCGCCCGAATGGATCACAGAGCCCGAATAGACCAGCACTGAGCCGGCCTCCATCTCGGCATAGGCGATCTCGTCAACGTCGGCCTGACGGTCGGACTCCCAGTGGTTGGACCCCGGCACCACCCTGGTCGCGCCGTTCTCTCGCGTGAAGTCGGTCACCGCCCAGATGGTGTTCAATTGCGGCTCGAGCGCTGCCGGCAGATAGCCGCCCCAGGCCAGCCGGTCGCGATGGAGCGGCTGGGCGCCCTGTTGCGGAAAGATCCGAATGAGCTGGGTCAGGTGCAGCTGGTAGGCATCACAGAACGGCTTGAGGAAATCCTCGCAGGCAAGGATCAGGCGGTCGTCCATAACCAGCTCGCGACAGGTCTGCGAGCGGGCCACCAATGCACCGGTGCGGGTGGTCCGGCGGCCCGTGAAGTCGTCCCTGCCCATGTCGGTCGCTTCGACATAGGGCATAATCTCGTCTTTGAGGTGGGACAGTTGGCCCGCGGCCATCGCCGCATCGATGATGCAGGCGCCGTCAGTTCGCAGAGCCTCGGCAATGGCCTCCCCTGATACACCGGCGGGGAAATGGACAAGGTGTGGCATGGCTGTATCTCCAGATAGCCAATCAACGCTATTGCCGCTTAAACCGCAAGCTTGCTTGTCATCTGCGCGCTGCGTCCCTACTTCCCGGCGCTCTTGCTGGTTGAGCCTGGGAGCGTGGCTTTTGGCCCGTATCGTGATGAAATTCGGCGGCACCTCGATGGCGGGGACCGAGCGGATTCGCCGCGTCGCCAATCTGGTGCGCCGGCAGGCCGCCAATGGCGACGAGGTTGCGGTGGTCGTCAGCGCGATGGCGGGCGAGACCGACCGGCTGGTCAATTTCTGCCGCGAAGCCAACGCGCTTTACGATCCGGCGGAATATGACGTGGTTGTGGCGAGCGGAGAACAGGTCACCGCGGGACTGTTGGCACTGACCCTGCAATCGCTCGGCTGCAAGGCGCGCAGCTGGCTGGGCTGGCAATTGCCGGTCCACACCGTATCCGCCCACGCCAAGGCGCGCATCGAGGATATCGAAAACGATGCTCTGCTTGAAAGCCTGAAGAGCGGCACGATCGCCGTCATTCCCGGTTTCCAGGGTGTGTCGAGTGAAGGCCGGATCAGCACTTTGGGTCGAGGCGGATCGGATACATCGGCAGTGGCCGTGGCGGCCGCGATCGATGCCGACCGGTGCGATATCTATACCGATGTCGACGGGGTATACACCACCGATCCGCGCATCGTTGCGCGCGCACGCAAGCAGAAGGCAGTGACTTACGAGGAAATGCTCGAGCTCGCTTCGGTCGGCGCCAAGGTCTTGCAGACCCGATCAGTCGGCCTCGCGATGAAAGAGGGCGTGCGGGTGCAGGTCCTTTCCAGCTTCGTCGATGACGATGCCACGCCCGCAGACGACCTCCCGGGCACGATGATCGTGTCGGAAGAGGAAATGGAACGCATTCTCGAGGAGAGCGACATGGAACGCCAGCTTGTCACCGGTATCGCGCATGACAAGAACGAGGCCAAGGTCATCCTGACCCGCGTGCCCGACAAGCCCGGCGCAGTGGCGCATATCTTCGAGCCGCTGGCCGAAGCCAGCATCAATGTCGACATGATCATCCAGAACGTCGGCCGCGACAAGGGTGAGACCGACGTCACCTTCACCGTGCCTCAGGCGGACCTCGCCCGTGCCCAGGCATTGCTCGACGACAAACGCGACGAGATCGGCTTCAACCGTATCATCACCGACAGCCATATCTCCAAGATCAGCGTCGTCGGCGTAGGGATGAAAAGCCATGCCGGTGTGGCCAGCACCATGTTTCGGGCACTTTCCGAACGCGGGATCAACATTCAGGCCATTTCGACCTCAGAGATCAAGGTCAGCGTGATGATCGACGAAGATGAAACCGAGCTGGCCGTGCGCGTGCTGCACACCGCCTATGGGCTCGATGCGGAGGATTGAGCCCCCCGAACTGCTTGCCCACGCTGCCAAGCCCGCCTAATCGCGCGGCATGACCACTTATTCCAAGACTTCTTCGTTGATGCGGCGCGGCTGCGAGTTTCTCGGCACCGAATATGCAATTCTGTGCGGCGCGATGAGCTGGGTGTCGGAGCGCAACCTTGTCTCCGCCATTTCCAATGCCGGCGGGTTCGGCGTGATTGCCTGCGGCGCGATGACGCCCGATCTGCTCGACAAGGAAATCGCGGCGACGAAGACGCTCACCGACAAGCCGTTCGGCGTCAACCTGATAACCATGCACCCAGACCTGTTCGACCTGATCGCGATCTGCGCGAAGCATGAAGTCGGCCATGTCGTTCTGGCTGGCGGAATTCCTCCCAAGGGCAGCGTCGAGGCGATCAAGGCTTTCGGTGCCAAGGTCATAGTGTTTGCTCCGACGCTGGCGCTGGCGAAGAAGCTGCTGCGCTCCGGCGGCGATGCATTGGTGATCGAAGGAATGGAAGCGGGCGGACATATCGGCCCTGTCTCGACCAGCGTGTTGGCACAGGAGTTCCTGCCCGCGCTGAGCAAAGACCACCTCGTTTTCGTCGCCGGCGGAATCGGTCGCGGCGAGGCCATGGCCGGTTATCTCGAAATGGGCGCGGTGGGCGTCCAGCTCGGAACAAGGTTCGCCTGCGCGCAGGAAAGTATTGCCCACCCGGCGTTCAAGAAGGCTTTCTTTCAGGCCAAGGCGCGCGATGCCATCGCCAGCGTCCAGGTCGATCCACGCCTGCCGGTCATCCCGGTGCGTGCGCTGAAGAACAAGGGTACCGAGGAATTCACCGCCAAGCAGCGCGAAGTCGCCGCAGTCCTCGACCGTGAGGAGATCGCGATGCCTGAGGCGCAGTTGCAGATCGAGCATTACTGGGCTGGCGCGCTGCGCCGCGCAGTGATTGACGGCGATGTCGAAAATGGCTCGCTGATGGCCGGTCAGTCGGTCGGCATGGTCACCAGTGAAGAACCGGTCGCTGAAATCGTCCAGCAATTGATGCGTGAAAGCGAGGACGCGCTGACGCGCCGCTAGCATGTCCAATCCGTTGATCTTGACCCTGTCCTGCGAGGATAGGCCTGGCATCACGGCGAACGTTACGGGTTTCCTGTTTGAACACGGCTGCAACATCCTCGAAGCGCAGCAATTCAATGATCAAGCCAGCGGCCGCTTCTTCATGCGCGTCGCATTTGATCCACTGGGGGCATCGCCGGAAGCGCTGCGCAGCGATCTGGTGGCCTATGCCGGGCGGATGGGCATGGACTGGACCTTGGCGCGCCGGGATCGGCGGCGCCGAGTGCTGATACTGGTCAGCAAGTTCGACCATTGTCTTGCGGACCTACTCTATCGCTGTCGGATCGGCGAATTGGCAATCGATCCAGTGGCGATCATATCGAACCATCCGCGCGAGGCGATCAGCCATACGCATATTGGCGAGATCCCGTTTCACCACCTGCCAATAAAGCGCGACAGCCGGGCAGATCAGGAAGCGCAAGTGCGCGCCATCGCCGAGAAATTGGACGCCGAGCTAATTGTGTTGGCGCGCTACATGCAGATTCTGTCTGACGAACAGGCCGCGCATTTCGCTGGTCGCTGCATTAATATCCATCACTCCTTCCTGCCCGGCTTCAAGGGGGCGAAACCCTATCACCAGGCGCATGCGCGCGGCGTGAAGATGATTGGCGCAACGGCCCATTACGTGACGCCCGCCCTCGATGAAGGACCGATCATTCACCAAGCTGTCGAACCGATCAGTCACGCCGACAGTCCTGAGGACCTGGTCCGAAAAGGCCGCGACATCGAAAGCCGGGTGCTGGCCGAGGCGGTCCGGATGCATGTCGAGGACCGGGTAATTCTCAATGGAGAGCGGACCGTTGTCTTCCGCAGCTGAGTTGTGATTGTTCCGGGCGGCGCTACCGTGGCGGCGCAGGAGATGGACCATGTGTGACGAAAGCGATTTTGCCGAGTGGGACAGGAAGCAGGAAGGCACGGGCCTCAGTCGCCGGCAGTTCGCTGCGCTGACCGGGGCGGCCACCTTGGCAGCATGTGCCGGTGGTGCGGGCGCTGCCGGGAAGGGTGCGGCTGGCGCAAGCAATCTGGCCGAGAGGCGAGTCCTGATCGATACGCTGGATGGCGCGATGGACGCCTTTTTCGCGGTTCCGGAAAGCGGATCGCATCCCGGCGTGATCCTGTGGCCCGATATTGCCTCGCTGCGCGAATCCAAGCGAGACATGGCACGACGATTGGC
>SHLU01000047.1 GCA_004282995.1 Sphingomonadaceae bacterium | reverse complement strand
ACGGTTCGGGGCGAGCGTCGAACAGGTTGCTCACCGCCTGACGACGCTTCAGCGGGTAGGCCAGCGCGGACTGCCGTTCTTCATGGCGCGTGTCGACCGAGCGGGCCAATTCTCAAAGCGGTTTACCGGGGCCAGCGGAGCGACCTTGCTCGAATCCCAACACAGCTGTCCGCTAATGCTCGTTCATCGTGCATTTGAACGCTCCGATCGCTGGCTCGGTCAGGCAGTCATGCTTGAAGAAGGTGCCGGAGGAGCCTCGCATTGGTTTACGTTGGCTCATGCGGTATCTTCCGCTGATGGTGCGGAGGCAGGGCAATTTGTAGTCGTGCTGGGGCTTGAGGCAGGACTTGCTGGTGATCTCGCGCAGGCCCGCGGAATTTCCTTGCGACCCGAGGATGCTACCCCAATCGGCCTCGGTTGCCGAAATTGTCGCCGCCTCGATTGCCGTCAGCGATCACTCCCGCCGCGCGGCGTGAGCCTGTCCTTCGACCGGATGGCGCGAGCGAACACGCCGTTCTCGTTTTCCTGAAAGATTCTGCTGCGGGAACGTGATGCGATTATCGACGTTTTCGGTCGATAGGAGAAAATGCCATGACCGAAGAGCGCATCATCCGTACTGAAAATCCGGACGGAACTACGTCCACGACGCATACCACCGTGATCAACGACGGCGAGCGTGACGGCGGCGCGGGCAAGTGGTTCTTGCTGCTCATCCTCACCATTGCGATTGCTGTGGTGATCTATTTCATCAGCATGGGCTCCAACGCTGAAATTGCCAAGGATACCGCGATTACCGATGCGGCCAACCAAGTGGGCGAGGCAGCAGGACAGGTTGACGAGGCAGCGCAGGATGCCGCCGGAGCACTCGACAACAACTGATAAGCTTTCATTATCCATCACGACGCGCGGTTCCGAGGGGGATCGCGCGTCGGTGTAAAGTTTACCGACATTTCATTTCTTTGCCCTAGGCCGGACCTTCACTGAAAGGACCAACGGACCAGGGCCATGATCCGCCTGTTCAAGCATTATATTCCGCACGCCGTGATGCTGCTCGGCCTGTGCGATCTCGCTCTTCTGCTGCTGGCAGGGGAATTTGCGTGGATACTCCGGTCGGCACAGATCGAGATGGCTCCCGAACCGATGGGCGACCATGCGGGCCTGCTGATCGTATTTGCGCTGGTCGTGTGGACCGCCATGATTGCCGTCGGAGTCTATGGCGCCGAGGCACTGCGATCGATGCAATTTGCTGGAACCAGGCTGCTGGTGGCAGTCAGCCTTTCGGTGATTGCTCTCTCGGTTGTCGACTTCGTATTCCCCGGCGCGACGCTTTGGCGCTCCACGCTGCTTTACGCCATGGTGGGCGGGGTAATTGCCCTGATGGTCAATCGCCTGATCCTCGGGAAGCTATTGGGTACATCTGCTTTCAGGCGCCGTGTCGTGGTGTTGGGGGCCGGGCCGCGCGCCAAGAGGCTCGCGGAACTGGGCGAGCGCTCGGAGAGCGGTTTCGTCATCGTTGCCTATATCGCTCTGATTGAGGGCATGACCGATCTGCCCGAAGCAATCCCTCGGGAAGAAATCGAGGATCTTGGTCAGTTTGTCAGTGATTTGCGCGCAAGTGAGGTCGTTCTTGCGCTCGAAGAGCGACGCAATTCGCTCCCATTAAAGGACTTGTTGCGCGTCAAGACCAAAGGGGTTCACGTCAACGAGTTCAGCAGCTTTCTGGAGCGCGAAACAGGCCGGGTTGATCTCGAAACCGTTGCCCCCAGCTGGCTCATCTTCTCGGACGGGTTCGGCGCCGGAAGGACGATTTCAAAAGTTGCCAAGAGGATATTCGACCTGTTCGCCAGCGGCCTGTTGCTCCTGATTACATTCCCGATAATCACCTTGTTTGCCCTATTGGTGAAGCTAGACAGCAAGGGTCCGGCCTTCTTCCGGCAAACGCGGATTGGCTTGTATGGCCAGTCATTTGATGTGCTCAAGCTCCGCTCGATGCGAACAGATGCAGAGAAGGACGGGGCGAAATGGGCCGAGGAACATGATCCACGAATCACTCGCCTCGGTCGGTTCATCCGCAAGGTACGGATCGACGAATTGCCGCAGACATGGAGTGTGCTCAGGGGCGAGATGAGCTTCGTCGGCCCACGACCTGAAGTGCCCAAATTCGTGTCTGAACTGGAACAGCAGATGCCCTATTATGCCGAGCGGCACATGGTGAAGCCCGGCATCACAGGGTGGGCACAGATCAACTATCCCTACGGGGCGAGCATCGAGGATGCCCGGCACAAGCTCGAATACGACCTTTATTATGCCAAGAACTATACCCCGTTCCTGGATATGCTCATCCTTCTCCAGACCCTCCGCGTGATCCTCTGGCCCGCAGGTGCGCGATGATCGCGCATTCACCCTTCTGGGCTTTCGCCGGCATCCTGCTGCACCTGATTGGCGCGGCGGCCTGCGCTGTGGCCGCCATTTGGCTCTCTCGTCAGCCGGTCACCAAGCGGTCCGACCGTCGGCCGACCATTGCTGCGCTTATGCTCACCGGTCTGTGGGCTGCGGTTGTCGCTGCATATGGTTTGACCTCTCACCCTGCTGTCGCGGCGGAAACGGCACGCGATCTGGCTTGGCTACTGATCATCTACCGCTTGTTCGCCGCGGACGGGCGAGACCAGAATATCAGGGCCGTTCGACCCGTCATGCTGGTGCTTTGCATTGTCGAACTGCTGCATCCCTTGCTGATTTATCTTGGTTCCTATCTGAAAGTCGACGCGGTCGTTTCGGCAGCAGTTTGGCAAACGATCACCCTGTTCCATATCCTCGTTGCCATCGGATCGCTTGTGCTTCTGCACAATCTCTATGGCGGAGCGGCGCGCGAAACGCGTGACGCACTGCGTTGGAGCGCAGCGGGATTGGCCGGTTTCTGGGCAGTAGAACTGAATCACTACGTTGTGGCCTATCTCGCGGGATCTCCGGCATTGGAGTTCAGCGCGCTTCGGGGATTGGTGGCCGGAATGATGGCGGTCCCGTTGGCGCTTGGGGCCAGCAACGGCCTGGCCGGTCGTGTCATCAGGGCGAGCCACAGCGTCGCTTTCAAATCGCTCTCTCTATTGTTGATCGGCGGTTATCTGCTCGTCATGTTCGGCGCTGCGCAGCTGCTGTCCATGATCGAAGGCGATCTCGGGCCCATGGCGCAGATTGGCTTCCTGGTCGCAGCGGCCACCGTCACGCTCTTGTGGATGCCATCCGAACGCATGCGCGGTTGGTTGAGGGTCACTGTTCTCAAGCACCTGTTCCAGCACCGCTATGACTACCGCGAGGAATGGATGCGGTTCACCGAGACTATCGGGCGCTCGGGAGGGGACAATGCGAGCCTTTACGAGCGTTCGGCGAAGGCGATGGCGGATGTCATAAATAGCCCTGCAGCGCTTTTGATATTGCCGGGTGAGGACGGATTGCTGGAAGAGGTAGCCGATTGGAAGTGGGCCAGCGATGGTCGGCCCGCTCTCCGCCTACCGCCAAAGCTGGCTTCCGCGCTGGAACGCGAAGAACATATCCTTGAACTCGACGCGATCCGGTCCGGTCATTCGTCCCCAGGATTCGAACCGCCGCAGGAACTGTTGGCCAATCCGTCGGCATGGGTTCTGGTGCCCTTGTTGCATTTCGACCGGCTTGCCGGTGCCGTCCTGCTGGCGCGACCACACGTGCCCCGCCGCCTAGACTGGGAAGATTTCGATCTTCTCAAGGTGATCGCCCGTCAGCTTGCCAGCTACATTGCCGAGCACGAGAACCAGAGCGCGTTGATGGAGCGCGCCCAGTTCGACGATTTCAACCGGCGCATCGCCTTCGTGATGCACGACATCAAAAATATCGCCAGCCAGCTTTCGCTGCTCGCACGCAATGCCGAAAAGCATGCAGAGAACCCGGAATTCCGTCGCGATATGCTGGTCACTTTGCGCAGCGGCTCGGACAAGTTGAACCAGCTTCTCGCCCGACTCGGACGGTATGGAACTGGCGGCCCCGCTGCTCTGGCTCCGGTGGATCTCGCTACGCTGGCACGCTTACTGATCGACCGATTCGATGCCATCCACAATGTGACACTGACGCGGCTCGACCCATGCACGGTCCTCGCCGATGCAGAGGGACTTGAACAATCGCTCGTCCACTTGGTCCAGAACGCTATCGACGCCAGCGAGCCGGATATGCCGATTACGCTCGAAATTCGCTCCGATGGCCTGTCCGGTACGATTGTTCTCGCCGACAGCGGTAGCGGCATGGATCCTGACTTCCTTCGGCACCGGCTGTTCAAACCGTTTGTTTCGTCAAAGGATGGTGGTTTCGGGATCGGGGCATTCGAGGCCCGCGAACTGGTCAGGGCGATGGGCGGCCGCATGGATGTCCAGTCACGCCCTGAAATCGGGACCCGCTTCACCATTATCCTTCCGCTTGCAGAAGCTGCGCGCGTAATGAAATCGAACTCCAGCCAGGAGGCTGCCTGAACATGGCCGATGCCAAACCCAAACTCCTGATCGTCGAGGACGACGAGGGCCTGCAGGCGCAGCTCAAATGGGCCTATGACGATTTCGATGTCATCATCGCGGGTAATCGAGATCAGGCTCTGGCATCCCTGCGCGCGGACGTGCCCGCAGTCGTCACTCTCGATCTGGGCCTGCCGCCCGATCCGGACGGCACAAGCGAGGGTTTCGCCATTCTTGACGCGATCATGGCAATCAAGCCGGATACCAAGGTCATCGTCGCGTCAGGCCATGATGCACGGGATAGCGCGCTGCAGGCGATTGCTCGCGGTGCCTATGATTTTTACCGCAAGCCGGTCGATATTGACGATCTGGGCCTGATCGTGCGCCGCGCATTCAACCTCCATGCCATCGAGCAGGAAAATCGGCGACTTGCGCAAAGGGTGGGAGAGGACCGCAAGGTGCTTGGTACCTTGATTACCGGCGCACCGGAGATGGCCAAGGTAGCCCGCACAATCGAGCGGGTTGCCAACACTGGTGCGACAGTGATGCTTTTGGGAGCCAGCGGAACCGGCAAGGAATTGCTGGCTCGGGGACTGCATGATGTCAGCGACCGGCGGGATGCGGAGTTCGTCGCCATCAATTGCGCAGCCATCCCGGAGAACCTGCTGGAAAGCGAGCTGTTCGGGCACGAGAAAGGCGCTTTCACCGGCGCAGTGAAAACAACCGAGGGCAAGATCGAGCAGGCCCATGGCGGCACGCTGTTTCTGGACGAGGTCGGTGACATCCCCCTGCCGCTGCAGGTAAAACTGCTGCGCTTTCTGCAGGAGCGTACCATTGAACGCGTCGGTGGGCGCAAGCAGATTGTGGTCGACACGCGGATCGTGTGTGCAACGCATCAGAATCTCGAGGCAATGGCCGCGGAGGGCACATTCCGCGAAGATCTTTTTTATCGTCTCGCCGAAATCGTGGTAAAGATCCCTGCCTTGGCCGAGCGGCCCGGAGATGCCGCGCTGCTGGCCAAAGCATTCCTCAATCGCTTCGCCGCAGAAATGAATCCACAGGTCAAGGGGTTCGCACCCGACGCCTTGGCGGCGATTGATGGATGGGGCTGGCCGGGCAATGTCCGCGAGCTGGAAAACAGGGTGAAACGGGCGGTGATCATGGCCGATGGGCGCCTCATCAGTGCCGAGGATCTCGACCTGACACCTGACGGCGATGATGAGGGGCAGGTACTCAACCTCAAGGCCGCCCGCGAACTGGCAGATCGCCGCGTAATCCGCCACGCTCTCGCGCGCAGCGAAGGCAATATTTCCAGCACCGCCAAGATGCTCGGGATCAGCCGACCGACGCTCTATGACCTGCTCAAGCAATATGACCTGCAGACCTGAGCTTAGCTGGACCATAGCGCTCTCGATCGGCGCGTCATTGGCGCTCGCCGCCTGCACCGAAAGCGAACCGCAGGCGCCGCCCATGCAGCGCGCCCTGGTCGCGCTTGAGGAGGGCGACGGTTTCGGTGCAGAGCTGGCCCTGCGCGAAATGATGGAGCGTGGCACCCCGCGTGAGAACGTGGCTGCCTATCTCGGCGCTGCCGAATTGCTCCAAGGCCAGCCTGTCGAGGCGCGCAAGTGGCTTGAAAACGGTGCCTTCAATGCGGAGACGTCCGGGCGAGGATTCCATGCGCTGGGAAGGCTCGAGATGCGCGAAGGCCGCCTGGCCGAAGCCGGGCAGGCTTTCGACCGCGCCCTGGCGCGGATCCCGCAGGATGCCCGGTTGTGGGTCGATATAGGTCGCCTTCGCTATCGTGGTGGCGAGCAGACTGCGGCCCTTGAGGCTGCCGAAATGGCTGTCAGTTACGGTCCCGATAATTGGGAGGCGTTAATGTTTCGGGGTCAACTTGCGCGCGATGCGAGCGGGATGGCCCAGGCTTTGCCATGGTTTGAGAGGGCGATAGCGGCGCGGCCGGGTCAACTCGAATTGTTGGCCGAATATGCTGCGACCCTGGGTGAAGCGGGCGAAGCCGAGGAAATGCTTGCCGCCGTGCGGCGGATCGCCGCAATTGACCCGGGATATTGGCGCGGCTTTTACCTTCAGTCTGTGCTGGCAGCACGCGCGGGCCGGTACGAACTCGCGCGCAGATTGCTTGCGCGAAGCGGTGAAACTGCCCGCAGCGCGCCGGCGGGCCTTCTGCTCTCGGGGATCATCGATCTGGAGACCGGCAACTACGCCAGCGCTGCCCAGCAATTCGATCGGCTTTATCGCCAGCGCCCGGAAAACCGTAGGGCGCGCGACCTGCTGGCGCGGGCGCTCGCCATGAGCGGCAGCCATCGCGAACTGGTCTATCGGTTCGGAGATGTGGCAACTCAGAGCAGCGCCTCGCCCTACCTCCAGACGCTTGTCGCACGTGCACACGAGGCACTGGGTGAACGCGTAGAAGCTGGCGAGCTACTTGATCTGGCAGCTCGTTCACGACCGAAAAGGCTCGTGGCGATGCAGCCAACCGGCCCCTTCGACCGACGTGCAATCATAGATCCACGAAGCGGCGACGATGCGCTGTCGCTGGTCCGCAGCTACATCGTCGATGGTGAGGCACGGGACGCGGTGGCGGTAGCCGAAGCGTTCCGTAAACGGTTTCCGGGTTCGGCAGATGCACTGTCGCTGGCGGCAGACGCGCAACTGGTTGGTGGTAACGTCAAGAAGGCGCTGCAATATTATGAGCGGTCTGCCCAGGTGCGCCAACCATGGAGTTTGACCAGGCGTCACGCCGCGGCCCTACGGCTCGCGGGGCGCGAGGACGATGCCCGCGTCCTGCTCGAACAATATCTGGCCGGACACCAGAGTGCAGTGGAACCGGCAGCAGAACTGGCTCAAATGTACTTACGCGCCGGCGAGACAGCCCGGGCAGCGCTGCTGCTGGACGCTGCCCTCCGGTCAGGAGGTGACCGTGATCCCGAACTGCTTGCGCTGCGATCAGTCATGGCCTTGCGACTCGACCAGCCCGAAAAGGCCCGGCAATTTGCGGCACGTGCATTTGCGATCCAGCCAACTCACCCGGCGTCGGTTGAAGCAATGGCGATGATATCCGATCAGAAATTACGTGATTTGCTGCTTGCGAAATTGCGGATGCTGGGCAGGGCGGAGAGATTGGCGCGGCGCTGATCAATCCCTGCTCGACATGCTTGGGGAGAACCACCACAGAACGAGCGCATGATTAGCCGCCTCGCCATCCTGCGTGATCCGATGATTGCTGTGCTCTTGCTGGCGACGCTGCTGGCGGCGGTGTTCCCGTCGACCGGCGAAACCCGTATCATCGCCGAGACCGTGTCCGCCGGTGCCATCTTTACACTGTTCCTGGTCAACGGAATGCGCATCTCTCGTGGAGAAATCCTGCAAGGGCTGCGCAACTGGCGGTTCTTCCTGCCTTTGGGGCTATGGGTGTTCGGGGCGATGGCATTGGCAGGTCTTGGTCTGGCGCAGCTCGCGGCGGGTGTCCTGCCCCCGCTTGTGGCGCTTGGCTTCCTGTTTCTCGGTGTTCTGCCATCCACCATCCAATCGGCTACATCCTACACGACGATGGCCAATGGCAATGCCGCACTGTCAGTGATTGGCGCGGCGCTGATCAACATCGTCGGAGTATTCGTTTCCGCTCCGCTGTTCGCCCTGCTCGGCGGTGGCGATGCTGCGGATACGGGGAGCAGCGTCATCGTGCGAATCGCCCTGTTGCTCGTCCTTCCCTTCTTGCTCGGCCAGGCAGTCCAGGGCTGGACAATGCACTGGATTGCCGAGAGGCGTGAGAAGATTGTCTGGCTCGACCGGATCGTGATCGGGATTGCGGTCTATGTCGCGTTCTCGGGAGCGGTCGAGCAGGGGATCGGCCAGGCGATGGAGGCTGCCGGGTGGGCCTGGCTCTTTCTCTTGGTGGTTGTCTTCCTAGTGGCTGCCAACCTCGGAGTTTGGTTGTTCGCAGGCGTCCTGCGCCTGCCCCTCCGGGACCGGATCGCTTTCCTGTTCGCGGGAAGCCAGAAGAGCGTGGCGGTCGGTGCACCGCTTGCCGCGTTGCTGTTCCCTCCGGCCGTCGCGGGTTACGTAATCGCTCCGCTATTGCTCTACCATCTCATCCAGTTGATGGCTGCAGCACCGCTTGCCGCTATTCTTGCACGGCAGGTTCTGCACTTGCGCGATTGATCGCAACCCGCCGATTGTGACGGATCGACCACCACAGCGACAGGCCGATCAGAACTGCACCGATCAGGCCGGTTATAGTCTCGGGAATGTGATACTCGGCCGAAAGCAGCATGATGGCGCCCAGTACGATGATAGCCCAGAAGGCCCCGTGTTCGAGGTAGCGATATTGCGCCAGGGTGCCCGTCTGCACCAGGTGGATCGTCATCGAGCGCACGAACATCGCCCCGACCGACAGGCCGAGCGCAATGATGATCATGTTGTTCGACAGTGCAAAAGCGCCAATCACACCGTCGAAACTGAAGCTCGCGTCAAGCACTTCGAGATAGAGGAATCCGCCAAGCCCGGACCTGACAATCTCACCAGCGGCTTTCTTGCGAATCTCGCGCTGCTCTATGATCGCGCCGAGCCCCTGCACGGCAATGAATGTAACAAGGCCGAGGATGGCTGCTGTCAGGAAGGTCACCGATTCCTCTGGGGTCAGCAGGGTTGAAACACCGTAGACCAGTGCCAGTACGAGGCCAATTTCAACCGCTGGAACGTTTGAGAAACGGTTTATCGCGCGTTCAACCGAGGCGATCCAGTGAACGTCCTTGTCCCCGTCAAAGAAAAAGCTGAGCCCGACCATGGCAAGGAACGCTCCGCCAAATCCGGCAATGCCCAGATGCGCTTCGCTGACGATCCGTTCGTATTCCGAAGGTCGGTTCAGCGACAGAGTCATCGCTTCGATCGGGCCAAGATCGGCAGCAATGGCGACAATCGCGATGGGAAAGACGATCCGCATCCCGAATACGGCAATCAATATGCCGATGGTCAGGAACCGTCGCTGCCAGACCGGGTCCATGTCTCGCAGCACCGTAGCGTTGACCACAGCATTGTCGAAACTGAGCGATACTTCGAGGATCGACAGCACGAGCACGATCCACAGTAGCGAAAAAGTACCGACCAGCGTGCCTGTGCTCGCCCAGCCGTACCAGGCTGCCAGCCCAAAGCACGCCAGGGTGAAGAGGATCGAGAATTTATAGAAACGCAGCAATGTAGCCATGGTCGCCTTCCGGTGTCGGCGCGCGGCTATGGCATTTGCCCGCGCGCTGCAAGTTGTGCGCTCGCGCTATTTCGGTTGGTAAAGCTGGTCAGGACCGGGGAAGTCCCGCGCTCGGACTTCTTCGGCGTAGGTTTTGGCCGTGGCTTCGATGGTTTGCGCGATATCGCCGTATTTCTTCACGAAACGAGGGACCCGTTCAAACATGCCAAGCATATCTTCGGTCACCAGCACCTGCCCATCGCATTTGGCTGACGCTCCGATACCTATGGTGGGCGCGCTGACCGCTTTCGTAGCCGCGATGGCGATCGGCTCGACAACGCCCTCGATGACGATGGCAAAGGCTCCCGCCTCGTCGAGTGCTTTGGCGTCGCTGACGATCTTGTCGGCCTCGGCATCGTCGCGCCCGCGGGCCATATAGCCGCCCAGGACATTGACTGCCTGCGGGGTCAGGCCGACATGACCCATCACCGGGATGCCGCGCTGGTTGAGGAAGGCGACGGTATCCGCCATTGCTTCGCCGCCTTCCAGCTTGACTGCCGCAGCGCCGCTTTCCTTGAGCAGGAAGCTGGCGCTTTCGAATGCCTGTTGGGGCGAAGATTCGTATGAGCCGAACGGCATATCGACGACCACGACCGAATGATAGCTTCCCCGCACGACCGCTGCGGCGTGGTCGGCCATCATCCGCATTGTGACGGGAATGGTGGAGGGTAGTCCGTAGATAACCTGGCCAAGCGAATCCCCAACCAGCAGCAGGTCGCAATGTGCATCGAGCAACTGGGCCTGCCTTGCGGTGTAGGCTGTCAGCATTACCAGTGGTTCTTGCGTCACCCCGTCTTGCTTGCGCGCGCGAATGCGCGGAACGGTCAGGCGCTTCATCGGCGCCGGGGTCGGGTTTGCGCGGCTCGTGCTCGTATCGAGCTGGAAAGTAGTCGACATAGGTCAAGCGATTAGCCTCGCTTGGGGGCAAAGGCAAAGCTTGCCCCTTGGCGCGGTTCACTTTTCGTTGCAGTAAGGCCGCTCACAGAGCGCACTCAAAGCGTTTCGAGGGGATAATACGGAACATGGTAGCAGCAGCTTCGGGCAGCAGCGCAACGCGCGACGGGTGGTCATCTCGCTCGGCTTTCATTCTCGCCGCAATCGGCGCGGCAGTCGGACTTGGCAATGTCTGGCGATTTCCTACACTTGCGGGCGAGAGTGGAGGCGGCGCATTCGTCATTTTCTATATCGGCTGCGTGTTCCTGCTCGGCCTGCCGCTGGTGCTGTCGGAAATTTTCATTGGCCGCGCCGGACAAACCGACGCGGTTGGCTCGATCAAGAAGGTCGCGCAAGATTCGGGGGCGTCCGAGCGCTGGTCGATTTTCGGCGGGATCGGCGCGCTGGCCGCATGGCTGATTTTGTCCTTCTATTCGGTCGTCGCTGGCTGGGTACTTTACTACGTCGGTGTGATGGGCTGGGACCTGTTGCAGGCAATTGGCGCGGGTGATCCGCTCCGGGGAGCGCTTGCCGGGGAAAGTAAGGATGTGATCGAAGGCCGGATGGGCGATCTTTTCGCCAGCCCAAGTCTGCTTCTCGTCATGCACTTCGCCTTCATGGGCCTGACGCTTTTCATCGTCGCTCGCGGCATCGGATCGGGTATCGAAAAGGCTGCGACCTGGCTGATGCCGGCATTTTTCGTACTGCTGGTTGGGATCACCATCTACGGGGCATTCGTCGGCGATATGGGCCAGGCGGTGCGTTTCCTGTTTACGCCCGACTGGTCGAAACTGCCGCCGGCCGTGATGAATTCGGCACTTGGCCAAGCGCTGTTTTCACTGTCGCTCGGCGTTGCGGGCCTCATTACCTACGGCTCGTACATTCACGAAGGGTCCAAGCTGGGTTCGACTTCTGCCGCTATCGCGGTCGCCGATACCAGCGTGGCCCTGATTGCGGGCCTGATGATCTTCCCGATTGTCTACGCCGTCGGGCTCGATCCCGCCGCCGGGCCGACGCTGGTGTTCCAGACACTGCCGTTCGCCTTCCAGACCATGCCTGGGGGCGCTCTGATCGGCTTTCTGTTCTTTGTCCTGATCCTGGTGGCGGCGATTACCAGTTCGATCTCTCTGCTGGAGGTCCCGACTGCCTATGGCATTGGTGAGCGCGGATGGAGCCGGCACAAGTCGGCGCTGATCTTCGGCGGCGGCGCCTTCGTGATCGGGATCGCCTGTTTGCTCGGCTACAATGTGTGGTCCGATGTACGACCGTTGGGCTTCTGGTCGCTGTTCGAGAACACCGACATTCTCGACACTGTCGACGGGTTCACGGGCAAAGTGATGTTGCCGATTGGCGCACTGCTGACCTCGCTGTTCATTGGCTGGAAGGCCGACAGCCGGATGGTGCAGGAAGTGACCGGGCTAACCGGCGGGATGTTCGTCGTATGGCGGTTCCTGATCGCCTGGCTATGCCCGATAGCGGTGACGATCATCCTGATTACGGGTCTGTTCCCGAGTATCCTGGGTAGCTGATACCGGACTTCGTTACGAAAAAGGGCCGCTCGATTGAGCGGCCCTTTTTTGTTTGGGGGCGAAGTTCCTAGAGCGTCGTTTCGACGTGTTCGTCACGGGCTTCTTCGCGTACGTCCTTTCCCATCAACATCTTGGCGGTGGTGATGAC
>SHLU01000046.1 GCA_004282995.1 Sphingomonadaceae bacterium | reverse complement strand
ATCGTAAAATGTGTGGAGGCCTGCGAGCGCGATGCCGATTTCGGCCGAACCGCCCAACGCCAGAAACAGCAGTTCGTCCTCGGGTTTGAAGTTCTTTTTCACTTGAGTGCATGCTCCGCGAGGATGGCGAGACCTTCGATGGTGAGGTCTGCATCGACATGATCGAAAATATCGGTTCTCTGATCAAATAGAATGGCGAGGCCACCAGTTGCAACGACCTTGGCCGGGCGACCGATTTCGGCGCGCATCCGTTCAATCAGCCCTTCCATCATTGCTACATGGGCCCAGAATACGCCGATCAGCATTTGATCTTCGGTGTTGCGGCCAATGACACTGGTGGTTTCCGGCGCGCGAATTGCGATACGGGGAAGCTTGGCGGTCTTGCCTACCAAGGCATCGAGCGAGAGGCTGATGCCTGGAGCGATAATGCCCCCCTTGTAAGTACCGTTAAAATCGATGGCTTCAAACTTGGTTGCTGTACCGAAGTCCACCACAATCAGATCGCCGCCATATTTCTCATGCGCGGCGAGAATATTCAGAGCGCGATCCGCGCCCAGCGAACTGGGTTGCTCGACATCTATCTGGAACGGCCAGGCCGCCTTGTCCTGGCCAGCAATGATCGGGGTGATATCGAAATATTTCTCGCACAACACAGTCAGGTTATGATTGGCACGCGGCACGACCGAGGCGAAAATGATCTGCGAAATATCTTCCCTGGCAATGCCCTCGATCTGGAGCAGTTGCAGCAACCATACGGCATATTCGTCACCTGTGCGGCGCGGATCGGTGGCGATGCGCCAGCGAGCGCGGATCTTGCGGCCTTCGAACAGGGCAAAGACGACGTTGGTATTACCGACATCGGCGGCGAGCAGCATGGGTTCTCCCTTCAGGCGAGCAGGACATCACCGGCGTGAATGGCACGGACAGCTCCGTCTTCCAAGCGCAGCAGCAACGTGCCGTGTGGGTCAAGGCCAGCAAATTGCCCCTCGATATTCGAGCCATCAGGCTCATGGACGCGCAGCGAGGTCCCGACAGGCGTACCTACTGCCTGCCAACGACGCAGGAGGGGTTCAAGACCGTAGGTCCGCCACCGTTCCAGCTCGCGGTCGAGCGCAGCCGCGAGGGTTTGTGCAAAACCGTCGCGATCAGGAGCCGGGCCAACGGCCGACAGTGCAATCGTCTCGCGGTCGGCGATAGCGGGCGCTGACGCGAGATTGACGCCGATGCCAATTACGACTGCGTCCTGAGCCCGTTCGAGCAAAATACCACACAGCTTGGCCGCGCCTAGCAGTAAGTCATTGGGCCATTTGAGCATTAACGCCGAGGGGTTCGGGCAGTATGGCTGGACGCTCTCATAAACAGCGAGGCCCGCAACCAGCGACAGCGAATGCGCGGGGGGATCCTGCGATCCGGGCCGAACTACAGTCGACCCCATGAAATTGCCCTTCCCGTCGAACCAATCACGCCCCTGACGTCCGCGACCCGCGCTTTGCCGATCGGCTATCAGCCAGTCGCCTTCGCCTACGCGTTCACCTGCGGCAAGCCGCTGGAGCAAATCGGCATTGGTGGAGCCGGTTTCGGCGACGGTGTCGATCAAGAGGCGAGAAACAACGCGGCCGCCGCATTATCGGTCAAGCCGCCCAGCCAGCGCATCGCCAGGTATCCGAGCGGCGAGATGATGACCGCGCTCAGCACCAGCAACACCCAGTGGCCTGCATCGGACTTGCCCTGCACCCGGTCGACGGCGTCGTCGAAGAACATCACCTTGACGAACTTGATGTAATAGAACGCGCCGATCACGCTGGCGGCGATGCCGATCGCAGCAAGGACCACTAGGTCGGCCTCGACCGCGGCCTGAAATACCACGAACTTGCCCCAGAATCCTAACAGCGGCGGGATACCGGCCAGGCTGAACATTAGCAGCAACAGGCACCAGGCAATAGCTGGCCTGGTGGTCGACAAGCCGGCAATATCGTCGAAGGTTTCCAGCGGCACGCCTTCTGCATCGCGCAACATGAGCAGGGCGACAAAACTGCCAAGCGACATGACAACGTAGATCGCCAGATAGGTCAGCATCGCGCCCAGTCCGGCGACGGTCGCGGCGGCGAGACCTATCAGGATGAAGCCGACATTGTTGATCGAGCTGTAGGCCAGCAGGCGCTTGAGATTGTTCTGACCGATCGCGCCCAGCGCACCGAGCACAATCGACGCCAATGCGGCGAAAATAACGATCTGGCGCCAGGCATCGGCCTGGTTGCCGAAAGCGTCGAGCGTCACCCGCGCAGTCAGCGCGATGGCGGCGACCTTGGGCGCGGTGGCGAAGAACGTCGTCACCGGCGTCGGCGCGCCTTCGTAGACATCGGGCGTCCACATGTGGAAGGGGACGGCCGAAATCTTGAACGCCAGCCCGGCCAGCACGAAGATCACGCCGAACAGCGCGCCGGTCGACATTTCTCCGGTCAGCGCCGCGCGAACACCTTCGAAGCTGGTCGTGCCGGTAAAGCCGTAAACCAGGCTCATGCCGTAAAGCAGGATGCCCGAAGCCAGCGCGCCGAGGACGAAGTACTTGAGGCCCGCCTCGGCCGAGCGAGTATCGTTGCGCAGGAAACTGGCGAGGACGTAGGCGGCAAGGCTGTTGAGCTCGAGCCCGATGTACAGAGTGATCAAGTCTCCCGCGGAAACCATCACGCTCATACCCAATGTCGCGAGCAGGATCAGAACCGGGTATTCCGGCTTGAAGGCCGAAAGCCTGTTGAAGAAGCTAGGCGCAATCAGCAAGCAGGCGATGGCCGCGAGGTAGATCAGGATCTTGGCGAAGCTGGCGAAGCTGTCGGCGTAGAACTGGCCGTTGAAGGCAACGGTGTCCGGGCCAGCGGCTCCTTCGAACAGGGCCGGAGCGACCATCACTGCCGCGGTACCCAGCGTGGTGGCCGCGAGGATACTGACAAGCCGGGCGGTCTTGTCGCCGACATAGGCGGTTACCAGCACCAGAAGCAGAGCCGAGATTGCAATGACGATCTCTGGCAATACGAGAGTGAGAGAGGAATGAAGTTCCATCAGTGCTCTCCCTCCCCTTCATGCTCGCCGGCAAGCGCATTGGCCGCCTCGGCGCGCGGCTCGCCAGCATTCAGATGTGCGTCACCCGCAGGAGCAGCCCGGGCAAGACGCGCCTCGAGCGCAGCGATATCGGCACGCATGGGGGCGAGGAAGCTTTCGGGATAGACACCCATCCACAGCACTGCGGCTGCGATGGGCGCGAGGATGGCCCATTCGCGGGCGTTGAGGTCAGTCATGGCAGCGGCGTCCTCATGGACCTGCACGCCGAACACGACCCGGCGATAGAGATAAAGCATGTAGCCAGCGCCCAGGATAATGCCGGTGGTGAGAAACAGGGTTACCGTGCTCGACACCTGGTAGGTGCCGGTCAGGCTCAGGAACTCTGCAATGAAGCCGCTGGTACCCGGCAGGCCAATGCTGGCCATGGTGAACAACAGGAAGAACAGCGCATAGCGCGGCATGTTGATGGCCAGCCCGCCGTAACGCGAGATTTCACGGGTATGCAGTCGGTCGTAGATCACACCGACGCACAGGAACAGCGCGCCCGAGACCAAGCCATGGCTGAGCATCATCACCATCGCGCCTTCAAGCCCCTGCACGTTGAATGCGAACAGCGCGGCGGTGACGATCGCCATATGGGCGACCGAGGAATAGGCGATCAGCTTCTTCATGTCTTCCTGCACCAGCGCGACGAGCGAGGTGTAAATTACCGCGATCACGCTGAGGACGAAGATCAGCGGGACAAATTGTGCAGACGCTTCGGGGAACATCGGCAGGCTGAACCGGATGAAGCCATAACCGCCGAGCTTGAGCAGAACGCCGGCAAGGATGACGGAACCGGCCGTCGGTGCCTGAACGTGTGCGGCGGGGAGCCATGTGTGGACCGGCCACATCGGGACTTTTACCGCGAAACTGGCGAAGAAGGCGAGCCACAGCCACGTCTGCGCCTCGGGCGCGAAGTCGTACTGCATCAGGGTAGGGATGTAGGAGGTGCCGGCAACATTCACCATCCACAGCATGGCAACCAGCATCAGGACCGAGCCGATCAGCGTGTAGAGGAAGAACTTGAAGCTAGCGTAGATACGGTCCGCCCCGCCCCAGATACCGATGATCAGATACATCGGGATCAGACCGGCTTCGAAGAAGATGTAGAACAGGAACAGGTCCTGCGCCGCGAACACGCCGATCATCAGCGTTTCCATGATCAGGAACGCCGCCATGTATTCGCCCACGCGCTTGCTGATGGCGTCCCAACTTGCCAGGATGCAGATCGGCATCAGGAACACACTGAGCATGATCAGCATTAACGCAATGCCGTCGATGCCGAGGCGGTACTCGAATCCCGCGAAGACGTCCGCGACCTCGGTGAATTGCCACTGTGCACCGCCGATATCATAGGCAAGCCACAGGGCGATGCCGAGCGCGAGGTCGATCAATGTCGCCCCCAGCGCCAGCAGCCGCGCGGTCTGCGCATTGACGAAGAAACACGCAATCGCCGCGATCAGCGGCACGAGAAGCATGGTGGTAAGGATGGGGAAGCCTTCCATCACAGGAGCACCCAGGTAATCGCGGCGACAATGCCCAGCAGCATCACCAACGCATAGCTGTAGAGATAGCCGGACTGGAACCGCTTGGCCGCGCCCGAACCCTGCATGACGACCCAAGCCGCGCCGTCAGGCCCGAAGCGGTCGATCACGCCGATATCGATGATCTTCCAGAACTTGCGACCGATCCAGAACGCCGGCTTGACGAAGATCGTGTTGTAAAGTTCGTCGAAATACCACTTGTTGAAGAGGAAATCGTAGACCGGACCCAACTGCTTGGCAGCCTTGGCCGGGATCGAAGTGTCGCGGATATAGGCCATCCAGGCGATCGCAAAGCCGAGCAGCATGACCACGGTCGCGGTCAGCTTCACCCACAGCGGCACGTCATGCAGCGCGTGGATCAGGCCTTCGTTGAAGTAGATCGAATTGCCCCAGAAGCCGTTGGGGTCGACGCCCTCGGTCGAGCCGTCGATGAACGGGTATTTGAAGACATAGCCGGCAAAGATCGCACCGACCGTCAGCACGATCAGCGGGACCAGCATCGACCACGGGCTTTCATGCGGGTGATAGCCTGCGGTGCCATCGGCATGGTCGGGCGAAGGAACGTGGTGGGCCACATCGTCGCCGGCATCTTCCTGCACCGGCGGATTGCCGTGCTCGGAATCATCGTGCCCGTGGTGGACGGCGTGCTGGATATGCTCGCTCTCGGCCCAGCGCGGCTTGCCCCAGAAGGTCAGGAACATCAGGCGCCAGCTGTAGAAGCTGGTCAGCAGTGCAGCGAAGGCACCGGCCCAGAAGGCGAAGTTGGAAACCTCGGTGCCGCGCGCAAAGGCCGCCTCGAGGATCGCGTCCTTGGAGTAGAAACCGGCAAAGCCGAAGAAGCCCAGCACACCGACACCGGTGATCGCCAGTGTGCCTGCCAGCATGGCCCAGAATGTGATCGGGATCTTCTTTCGCAGGCCCCCATAATACCGCATGTCCTGCTCGTGATGCATGGCATGGATAACCGAGCCAGCGCCCAGGAACAGCAGCGCCTTGAAGAAGGCGTGGGTGAACAGGTGGAACATGGCCACGCCATAGGCACCGACGCCCGCAGCAAAGAACATGTAGCCCAGCTGCGAACAGGTCGAATAGGCGATGACCCGCTTGATGTCCCACTGGGTGGTGCCGACGGTGGCGGCGAACAGGCAGGTGGCAGCGCCGATGAAGGTCACGATGGCCAGCGCGGTCGGCGCGGTTTCGAACATCGGCGACAGGCGGCAGACCATGAACACGCCCGCGGTCACCATGGTGGCGGCGTGGATCAGCGCGCTGACCGGGGTCGGGCCTTCCATCGCGTCGGGCAACCAGGTGTGCAGGCCCAGCTGCGCCGATTTGCCCATCGCGCCGATAAACAGCAGGATGCACAATATATCCATGGTGTAGAAGCGGTAGCCGAAGGCGCCGATGGTGCTGCCGCTCATCGCCGGGGCTGCGCCCAGGATTTCGGGGATGGAGACAGTGCCGAACACCAGGAAGGTGCCGAAAATGCCGAGCATGAAGCCAAGGTCGCCCACGCGGTTGACCACGAAGGCCTTGATCGCGGCAGCATTGGCGGACGGCTTCTTGAACCAGAAACCGATCAGCAGGTAGCTCGCGAGGCCCACCCCTTCCCAACCGAAGAACATCTGGACGAGGTTATCGGCGGTCACCAGCATCAGCATGGCGAAGGTGAACAGCGAGAGATAGGCGAAGAAGCGCGGCTGGTCCGGGTCTTCCTCCATATAGCCCCAGCTATACAGGTGGACGAGCGCGGAGACGGTATTGATCACCACCAGCATGACCGCGGTCAGCGCATCGACGCGCAGCGCCCAATCGAAATCCATTGTGCCCGACTGCACCCATTGCAGGACCGGCACGACGGTGGCTTCCTGGCTGCCGCTCAGGAAGCCGAGGAAGATCGGCCAGCTGAGCGCGGCGGACAGGAACAGCGCGCCGGTCGTGATGCCCTTGGCAAACACGCTGGGCGCGGACTTGTTGGTGAGCCCGGCGACGATAGCCGCCAGCAAGGGCGCAAAAACGATGATCAGTATCGGATGCACCGAATTACCCCTTCAGCCTGTCGACATCGTCGACCGCAATCGTGCCACGGGCACGGAAATAGATGACCAGGATGGCGAGCCCGATTGCCGCCTCGCCCGCTGCAACTGTCAGCACGAACATGGCAAAGATCTGCCCCGTCAGATCGCCGAGGAAGGCGCTGAAGGCGACGAGGTTGATGTTCACCGCCAGCAGGATCAGTTCGATCGCCATCAGGATGACGATGATGTTCTTGCGGTTGAGGAAGATACCCAGCACGCCGAGCACGAACAAAATCGTGCTGACGACAACGTAGTGCTCGATGCCGATCACAGCTCGATCCCCTTGCCGATTTCAGGCTGCTTCATAACCGTCGCGTCTTCCGGGCGGCGGCTGACCTGCTTGTTGATGTTCTGGTGCCCCCGCGTGG
Source organism: Sphingomonadaceae bacterium (assembly GCA_004282995.1). Lineage (GTDB taxonomy): Bacteria > Pseudomonadota > Alphaproteobacteria > Sphingomonadales > Sphingomonadaceae > Parerythrobacter. The sequence goes on along the minus strand of SHLU01000046.1, from coordinate 5,350 downwards.
TCTTGAGATCGCGGTGGGTGAGGACAATTGCGCCGATCATCGCCACCAGCAGGATCATGCCCGCCCCTTCGAACAGGAACAGGTAGCGGTCGTACATCAGCGCGCCGAGGCTCTCGATATTGGTCTCGCCCAGCAGCGGCGCGGCGGTGCCATCGGGCGTGCCGAGTTCAAGGATGCCGGCGCGATAGGCGCCCATGCCCAGCACGAGTTCGGCCAGCAGGACCAGCGCGATGGCGATGCCCAGCGGGAAATTCTTGATGAAGCCGGCGCGCAATTCGGCAAAGTCGATGTCGAGCATCATGACCACGAACAGGAACAATACCGCGACCGCGCCGACATATACGATCACCAGCAACACGGCGATGAATTCGGCGCCGACCATCACCATCAGCCCGGCGGCGTTGAAGAACGCCAGGATCAGCCACAGGACCGAATGCACCGGGTTGCGGCTCATGATCGTGAAGACACCGCTGGCGATCACCAGCGTGGCAAACAGGTAGAAGGCGATTACTTGTATCATTGTGCCCCGGTTCGGTCTGGCGCGCGGTTAGCGATACGGCGCGTCGGCTTCAAGGTTTGCGGCGATGGCCCGCTCCCACTTGTCACCATTGGCGAGCAGCTTGGCCTTGTCGTAAAGCAGCTCCTCGCGGGTTTCGGTCGAATATTCGAAGTTCGGACCCTCGACGATCGCATCCACCGGGCATGCTTCCTGGCAGAAGCCGCAATAAATGCACTTGGTCATGTCGATATCGTAACGGGTGGTGCGGCGGCTGCCGTCCTCGCGCGGTTCGCTCTCGATCGTGATTGCCTGCGCCGGACAGATCGCTTCGCACAGCTTGCACGCGATGCAGCGTTCCTCGCCATTGGGATAACGGCGCAACGCATGCTCGCCGCGGAATCGCGGGGACAGCGGATTCTTCTCGAACGGGTAGTTGATCGTCACCTTGGGCTTGAAGAAATACTTCAGCGTAAGGGCATGCGCCTTCACGATTTCCCACAGGGTGAATGACTTGATGAGGTGCGCGATGGTCATCCGTAGTGTCCTGTGGCCATCAGCCAGCCGCTAACGAGGAAAACGAAGAACAGGCTGAGCGGGAGAAATACCTTCCACCCCAGCCGCATCAGCTGGTCGTAGCGATAGCGCGGTACCGTCGCCATCACCCAGCTGAACATGAAGAAGAAGAAGAACGTCTTGAGCAGGAACCAGACGATGCCCGGGATATCGAACCACGGGATCAGGTCGATGTTCAGCGGCGGCAGCCAGCCACCGAAGAACAGCAGCGTGTTGAGGCTGCACATCAGCAGGATGTTGGCATATTCGCCGAGCCAGAACAGCGCGAAACTCATGGAGGAATATTCGGTCTGGTAACCGGCGACCAGCTCACTCTCCGCCTCGGTCAAATCGAACGGCACGCGCTGCGTTTCGGCCAGGGCCGAGATGAAGAACATCACCCACATCGGGAACAGCAGCAGGTTGAAGGCATAGGCGTTGACGATGCCGAAGCCGTGGCCGAGCTGCGCATTGACGATGCCGGTCAGGTTGAAGGTGCCGGCATAGAGCACCACGCAAACCAGGATGAAGCCGATCGAGACCTCGTAGGAGATCATCTGCGCGGCCGCACGCATGGCCGAAAAGAACGGGTACTTGGAGTTCGAGGCCCACCCGCTCATCACCACGCCGTAGACGCCCAGCGAGCTGATCGCGAGGACGTAGAGCAGGCCGACATTGATGTCCGACAGCACCACGCCGGCGTCGAAGGGGATAACCGCCCAGGCCAGCAGCGCCACGGTAAAGGTGATGATCGGCGCGAGCAGGAAGATGCCCTTGTTGGCCGCGCTGGGAATGATGGTTTCCTGCAGGAACACCTTGAGACCGTCGGCAAAGCTCTGCAGCAGGCCGAACGGCCCCACAACATTGGGTCCGCGCCGAAGATTGATCGCGGCCCAGACCTTGCGGTCGACATAGATGATCATCGCCACGCTGAGCATCAGCGGCAGCGCGATCAGCAGGATGCCGGCGATGGTGGCCGTGCCCCACGCCCACTCGTAATTCATGCCGAGCGATTGGAAGAATTCGGTCATTCGGCCGCCTCCGCAAGCTCATCCCCATGCAGCAGTTCGGCCGAACATTGCTGCATTACCGCGCTTGCGCGGGCGATGGGGTTGGTGAGGTAGAAATCCGCAATTGGATAAGCGTCGATCGTGCCGCTTGCCTTGGCCGAAGCATCGGCCTTCGGCAGTGCACCTAGATCGGCGAGCCCTTCCTCGCCCAGTGCGGGAACATCGGCGATCATCGCGCTCTGCAAGGCGGCGAAGCTGTCGAAACCGACGTTTACCCCAATGGCATCGGCCAGCGCGCGCAGGATGGTCCAGTCCTCGCGCGCATCACCCGGCGCGAAGACGGCTTTTTCGGCGAACTGCACTCGGCCCTCTGTGTTGACATAGGTGCCATCCTTCTCGGCGAAGCTGGCACCCGGCAGGATGATGTCGGCGCTGTGCGCGCCCTTGTCGCCGTGGTGGCCAATATAAACCTTGAGGCAGTAGGCGTAGGGTTCGAAATCCATCTCGTCCGCGCCCAGCGCCAGCAGCACCTTGGGCGCAGCCTTGGCAATGTCCTTCATACCGCCCTTCTGCGAATAGCCGAGCATCAGCCCGCCCATGCGTGCAGCGGAGAAGTGCAGCACGTTGAAGCCGTTCCAGCCATCCTTGACCACGCCCAGTGTGTCGGCAGCGGCCAGCCCTGCGCCCAATGCGCCCTTGGCCAGCGCCGCGCCGCCCATGATGATGGCGGGCCGCTCTGCGTTCTTGAAAGTATCGGTCAGTTCGTCCGGAAGGTTCGACAGCACCGAAAGATCGCTGCCGAGGAAGGTTGCCGGGAAGGTCGTTTCCCACTCCGGCCCGACGACATAGACCTTGGCCCCGCGCTTGGCCGCCTTGCGCAGGCGGACATTGACCAGCGGCGCTTCCCAGCGGATGTGGCTGCCGACGATCAGGATCGCGTCGGCGGTCTCGATTCCAGCCAGCGTCGAGTTGAAATTGACCGCCGCGAGGTTCGAAACGTCGTAATCCATGCCGGTCTGGCGACCTTCGAGCAGGGAAGAACCACAGGCCTTGAGCAGCGCCTTGGCTGCGAACATCGTTTCGCAATCGACCATGTCGCCCGCAACAGCAGCGATAGAGACCTTGTCAGCCTTCAGTTGCTTGGCAATCGCCTTGAATGCTTCGTCCCAGCTGGCAGGCTGGAGTTTGCCACGCTTGCGCATGAACACCTTGTCGAGCCGGCGCCTTGTAAGCCCGTCGACCTGATAGCGGCCCTTGTCGCTCAGCCACTCCTCGTTGACCTCGTCATTGATGCGCGGCAGCGCGCGCATGACTTCGCGGCCGCGGCTGTCGAGACGGATATTCGCGCCGATAGCGTCCGACACGTCGATGCTGAGCGTCTTCTTGAGCTCCCACGGACGCGCCTCGAAAGCATATGGGCGGCTGGTCAGCGCACCGACCGGGCACAGATCGATGACATTGGCGCTCAGCTCGTGCTCGGCCGCCTGCTCGAGATAGGTGGTGATCTGCATGTCCTCGCCGCGATAGATCGCGCCGATTTCGTCCACGCCGGCGATTTCCTCGGAGAAGCGCACGCAGCGAGTGCAGTGGATGCAGCGGGTCATGATCGTCTTGATCAGCGGCCCCATGTATTTCTCGGTCACCGCGCGCTTGTTCATGTCGTAGCGGCTACCGCCACGGCCATAGGCAACGGCCTGGTCCTGCAGATCGCATTCGCCGCCCTGGTCACAGATCGGGCAATCGAGCGGGTGGTTGATGAGCAGGAATTCCATCACGCCTTCGCGCGCGGTCTTGACCATCTCGCTGTCGGTGCGGATTTCCTGACCGTCGGTGGCGGGCAGTGCACACGACGCCTGCGGCTTGGGCGGCCCCGGCTTCACTTCGACCAGGCACATGCGGCAATTGCCCGCAATGCTCAGCCGCTCGTGATAGCAGAAGCGCGGAATTTCCTTCCCCGCCAGCTCGCACGCCTGCAAGACGGTCGCGCCGTCCGGAACGTCGATTTCGGTGCCGTCTACGGTAACTTTAGGCATTACTCGGCGGCCTCCGCGAATTTGGCATTGTGTTCTTCGATCCGGCGTTCCAGTTCGGGGCGGAAGTGACGGATCAGGCCCTGAATCGGCCAGGCCGCGGCATCGCCCAGCGCGCAAATGGTGTGGCCTTCGACCTGCTTGGTGACCTGCTGCAGCATGTCGATTTCCTCGATAGCTGCATCGCCGGTGCGCAGGCGTTCCATCATGCGCCACATCCAGCCGGTGCCTTCGCGGCACGGCGTGCACTGGCCGCAGCTTTCATGCTTGTAGAAATAGCTGATGCGGGAAATCGCGCGGACTATGTCGGTCGACTTGTCCATCACGATCACCGCCGCGGTGCCGAGGCCCGAGCCGACTTCCTTCAGCCCGTCGAAATCCATCGGCGCTTGGCGGATCTGGTCGGCCGGGACCAGCGGGACGGAGGACCCGCCCGGGATCACCGCCAGCAGATTGTCCCACCCGCCGGTGATGCCGCCGCAATGCTTCTCGATCAGTTCCTCGAAGGGAATGCTCATTTCCTCTTCGACAACGCACGGGCGTTCGACATGACCGCTGATCTGGAACAGCTTGGTGCCGGCATTGCCCTCGCGCCCGAAGCCAGCAAACCAGCTCCCGCCGCGTCGCAGGATCGTGGGCACGACCGCGATGCTTTCGACATTGTTGACCGTGGTCGGGCAGCCGTAGAGGCCCGCACCGGCCGGGAATGGCGGCTTGAGGCGCGGCTGGCCTTTCTTGCCTTCCAGGCTTTCGATCATCGCGGTTTCTTCGCCGCAAATATAGGCGCCCGCGCCGCGATGCATGAAGACATCGAAATCATAGCCCGAACCGCTGGCATTCTTGCCGATCAGACCGGCGTCATAGGCTTCGTCGATGGCGGCCTGCAGCGTTTCGGCTTCGCGGATATATTCGCCGCGGATGTAGATATAGGCGGCTCGCGCACGCATGGCGAAACCGGCCACCAGCGCGCCTTCGATCAGCTTGTGCGGATCGTGGCGGATGATCTCGCGATCCTTGCAGGAACCGGGTTCGGATTCGTCGGCATTGATTACCAGGAAACTGGGACGACCGTCCTTCGATTCCTTTGGCATGAAGGACCATTTGAGGCCGGTGGGGAAACCTGCCCCGCCCCGCCCGCGCAGGCCGGAATCCTTGATTTCCTGGATTATCGAATCCTGGCCGCGTTCGATCAGCGCCTTGGTATCGTCCCAGTCTCCGCGCTTTTGCGCTGCCTTCAGCCCCCAGTCCTGGAAGCCATA
>SHLU01000045.1 GCA_004282995.1 Sphingomonadaceae bacterium | reverse complement strand
TTGGGGGCAATTAGCGATGGCGCTGGACTTTTCAGCAGGGGATTTTGCACGTATTTTCGATCTGGCGACGAACGACACGCTAGATATCGTGGTAATCGAATGCGACGCCGAGGGTTTCATTCTCAAGGCGTCGCATGGCCTGTCCGGCCTCGGCAGCCCGATCCCGGCATTTCTTGTTCCGCCCCGGCTCGAGGATCTCGTCGCACCGCCGGATATTCCCCGGATCCGGGCCGAGTTTGCAATGGCAGCGGGTGGGCAGGAGGATCGCGGTTGGGTGGAGTTTCGCCTGCAACAGCCCGGCCTCGGTGATCGCTGGTTTGCTCTGCGGCTGTCCCCTGTCGGCGCGCAGGACGGCTCGCCAGATCCGGCGTGCCGGGTGCTGGGCGTCATGCGCGATGTGCATGAACGGCGCATGCTGGAGGAAAGGCTGTTCGCAGCCCGGCTCACGGATCCGCTCACTGCGCTCACCAACCGCGTGGCCTTCGATTGCATGCTCGAACACGCGGTCGAGAACCGACAATCGGGCTGGCTAGCGCTGTTTTCGATTGGCCAGATGCGGGCGATCAATCACCATCTGGGCCATCAGGCCGGAGATGCCGTGCTGAAAGGATTCGGCGATGTTCTGCGCACCGTGATGAGAACCGGCGACACGCTTTCGCGTATTGCCGATGCAACCTTCGCGGTCCTGATTCTTGACGCAACTTTTGCAGACGCGTGCCATCTGGCGGAACGGGCTCTGCAGTTGTTTGCTGGTGACCTCGAATGCAGGACCACGACGCTGTCGCTTTCTGCCAACTCGGGCCTGGCCGAAATCGGCAGCAATGCACACGATACATTGCGCCGGGCAGAGTTGGAAATGGTGCGGAGCAAGGCAGGGGCCAACGCAAGCCGCCAGCGCGGCCAGGCTGCATCGCAACGCACGCCCCGCCTACCTACCCGCGCGGCGCCCGGATCGGCGCGCCGCGCAGGCTAGCCAGTCTCACTCCCACCAATAGGGCTTGCGCGTGGACGTCCCTGTGACGACCTCGTTCATGGTCGCTGCGTCATACATTCGCCCGCCGAGCATGACCCGGGAGATCTTGTCCGAATTGCGAATGTCGAGACTGGGATCGGCATCAAGGATGATCAGATCGGCCAGCTTGCCCGGCTCAAGACTACCGATATCGCGGTCCATCCCGAGGGATTGCGCCGGCACTATCGTCCCTGCACGCAGCGCCTCGACCGGCGTCATCCCGCCGCGAACGAAGCTCCACATCTCCCAATGCGCAGCGATCCCGGCCTGCTGCCCATGGGCGCCGATGCTGACCTTGACCCCGCGATCGGCGAGTTTCTTCGCCTCGCGCGCTGCATCGTCGTCAACGAAGGCCCATTCGGGAGCCTTGGTCCGCCGCGCCGTGGCGGCGAGCAGCATTTTGGGCGGCGTATGAACCAGCAGCGGATTGTCATAAACGTCAGTCGCCTGCCGCCAGTATGGGTCGCCCGCCAGGCCGCCATATGTGACCGTCAGTGTCGGTGTGTAATTCGACTGGCTCTGGCCGAAGAATTGCAGCACATCCTCGTAGAAGGTTTCGCCCGGCACATTGTGTTCGACGGTCGAATTGCCGTCGGCGACAAGGTTCATATCCATTCCGAACAACGAGCCGCCTTCGGCCACCACCAGCATGTTCTCGGCGGCGGCTGCGCGCACGACCATCTGCCGCTGTTCGCGGCGAGGCTGGTTGTAATTCTTGACCGAAATGCCGCCTTGCGACTTGATCCGTCGGACATGTGCCAGCGCGTCTTCATAGCTGTCGATCCGCGCATATACGCCCGCCGCCTTGGCTCCGTAGATGATCTCACCGGTGGAGAATATCCGCGGGGCAAGCAGCATCCCGGCACGCTGGCGTTCTGCTGCGGAGAAAATGGTGCTGGCGCTGGATGACGGGTCGTGGAGCGTCGTGGTGCCGAGCGCGAGTTGCTGGACCTGGACCCAGTTCTGCTCGGGCACGAGGTCACCCACGCCCTGCGGCCCGTGCGCATGGGCATCAATCAGGCCGGGCATGATCGTCTTGCCGCTTGCGTCGATCACCTTAGCGTCCGAAGGCACCTCGACGTCGCTGACCGCGCCAATTGCAGAGATGCGGTTGCCTTCGATGACGATCACGCCATTATCGATTGCGCCAGCACCCTCGCCGGCCATGGTAAGGATTTTTGCACCCGTGAGAACAACGGTTCCAGCTGGCTTGGCCGCGCGCTGCGTCATCGCCAGTGAAATGCCATCGCGCGGCGGAGTGTAATCGGCGTCCGCACCCGGCGCATTGGCGAAAAATTTGCGACTCGACGCGCGGTAGAGTTTCGGGCCCATCGTCCAGGTCAGCGTATTATCATCGGCCCAGCCGATGTAATCCGCTCCTTCAGCGCTGACCTTGGTGACCGGCAAAGCACCGCCTTTTTCACCAACATTGACTGCCTGCCCGCCGGGCATAAGCGGCATGGCAAAGACTTCGTAATTCTGCCGAAACGCAACCAGCCGTCCGCCGGGTGATACGCGGAAATCATTGGCGAGTTCGCCCTTGGCGTGGGTGCGCTTGGCCTCGCCATCAAGATCGGTGGAAATCAGCGCGAGCCCATCGCCGCTCCCATCGAGCATGAAGATGCGGTCGCTGGTCGCACCGAATTGCGGCGCCGATCCGCCGCGCGAGACCAGTCCTGGAGTCCCGCCACTGACGGCCACGCGATAGATGCCCGGGTCCTGCGAATAATCGGGCGATGTCAGGTAACCGCCGCTACGCTTCTCGAACGCGATCGTGCGACCATCGGGCGAGAAGGCGGGATTGGCATAGTGCCCCGGCGTGCGCGTAACCTTGCGCAGATTGCCGCCATTGGCATCAGTCACCACAATCTCGCCCAAGCCGGCATCAGTCCAGCGCACGAACGCAATATTGCGCCCGTCGCGGCTGAAAGTCGGCCAGGCCTCGATCGCCTCACCGCTTGTCAGTCGGCGCGGCGTGCCGCCATCGATGGTCTTGACCCACAGCCGCCCGAGCGTTTCGAACACAACACGTCGCCCGTCAGGCGAGACGGTCGCATGTTTGGGAATGCTGGTGGTGAAGCTTTCGGGCGCGACCTCTATCACCGGGTGCGGCGCATCGGCGACCCCGCGGGTGTCATTGATTGCAAAGGGAATCACGCGGGCGCCGGTACCGTCGCGGTTGACCCGGTTGAGCTTGCCGCCCGACCAGAACACGATCGACCGGCTGTCCGGGGTCCAGTCCATATTGGGGTAGACTCCAGTGACCGCCCAGGTCTCCTGCACATCGCGGTCGAGCCCATCGAAAATCATGGTCTCACGCCCGCTGGCAAATTCCTTCACCCACAGCTGTGAATCATCCTTGTCCCGGCGGACAAAGGCGATCGCACTGCCATCGGGCGAAGGGGTCGGGCGAACCGCGCCGCCATAACCATCAACCACGGTAGTACGCTCGCCTGTCGCCAGCTCGTATTTCTCGATCCGGAAGATACCGGCGTTTGAATCCTGCGCATATTCGAAGATCGGTCCCGAGGTGTCGTTGCGGGTAAAGTAGATCGCTTCGCCATCGGGGGCGTAGATTGGCTCGCCAAGTTCCTTCTGGTGTGCTTCGCTTGGCCGTTCGACCAGCTTGACCCCTCCGCCGCCGCTGACGTGATAAAGCCAGACTTCACCAGTGCCGAGCGAGCGACCGGTGGTGAAATGCTTCTTGGCGGCAATGAACTGCCCATCGGGCGACCAGCTGGGCTGGTGTAGCAGGCGGAAATCTTCCTTGGTCAGCTGCTGCTTGTCGCTCCCGTCGCGGCCCATCAGCCAGATATTGTCTCCTCCGGCACGGTCGGATGTGAATGCGATGCGGCTGCCGTCGGGCGAAAAACGTGGCTGCACTTCCCAGGCCAGCCCCTCCGCGATCCGCGTCGGCGTGCCGCCCTCTATCGGCATGGTGTAGATGTCGCCGAGCATGGAAAAGGCCAGTGTCCGGCCGTCGGGTGACACGTCGACATCCATCCAGGTGCCTTCGTCCGTACGGATCGATACCTGCTGGATATTGGCACCCGTCGGAGCATTGACGTCCCACTTCTCCTCCTGTGCCTCTGTCGCTTGCTCGGCATCGGCCTCGACGCCGCCATCCTGGGCGAAGGCATTGGCAGGCAACAGGACAAGGGCGCTCGAAACGAGCAGCGTGTGCAGGGCTTTCATGGGCAATCCTCTGTTAGGGTACGCGATTTTGTGCGGACACTAGGCAGAGCAATTGCCAAAGCCAATGCAGCATTCGACGAATGTCGGAATCCAGTCCCTCGGGGCGATGCCGGTATCAGCCGGCCGTGGCGCGGATCTTGGCCATGAAGCCATCGACCTGGCTACGCAGCGTCGATGCTTGCCGGTCCAGCTCGCCCGCTGATTCGAGTACTTGCGAAGCGGCCGACCCCGTCCGCAACGCATTGGCGCGGGCTTCCCGCACATGCTGCCCCACCTTTTCGCTGTTGCGGGCGGCGCGGTCGATGCTCTGGGCAAGATCCCTGCCGGCCATCGATTGCTGGTCAACTGCCGAGGCAATTGCGATTGCGGTGCTTTCGATCCGCTGGATTTCGGCGCTGACAGTACGCAAAGCGCCAACGCTGGCTCCGGTCGACTCCTGGATCGCGCGGATTTGGCGGGCCACGTCCTGAGTTGCGCGGGTCGTTTGGCCCGCCAGTTCCTTCACCTCCGAAGCGACGACAGCAAAGCCGCGCCCCGCTTCGCCGCCGCGTGCCGCCTCGATCGAAGCATTGAGAGCGAGCAGGTTGGTGCGGCTGGCGATTGTCGAAATCAGTTCGACCACCTGGCCGATCTGGCTCGCTGCCTCGTCCAGCGCGGAGATCGTTTCATCGGCCTTTTCGGCGGTATGGCGCGCCTTGCGGGCCATCTCGGCCGAATCGGCAGCCTGACGGCTGATCTCGCCAATCGACAAGGCGAACTCGTCACTAGCGGAGGCCGCGGCGGAGGCTCCGGCAGCAGCCTCTTCCATCGCACTGGCAACCTCCTCCGAACCCTCGTAGGATTGTTTGGCGGCCAGAGACATATCGGTTGCTGTCGTATGAAGCTGCGAAGATGCGGCGGCGACGCATGTGACTACGTTGCCGACCGTGCGGTCGAAATGCTCCGACAATGCAATCAGTTCTGCTCTCTGGCGCGCCTGCAACTGGGCGTTCTTATCCTGCGCCCGGCTGTCGCGCATCGCCAGCTGCAACAAGTGCCTTGTCCCGCGCCGCAGGATTTCAAGCGAGCGGGCCATTTCGCCAAACTCGTCCTGGCGATCCTTGTCCTCGATCTCGAGATCGGTCCGCCCATTGGCGATCGAGCGCATTGCATGCGCCATGCGTTGCGCGACCTGCAGCACGTCCCGGGCCAGATAGAGCCCCCCGGCTACGGCAATCGCCGCAAGCGCTATTGTGGTGCCCAATATGATCCAGACGGCATTCGAGGCGGCACTTACCGCGGCAGCCGGCGATCCGGCCTGTGCCACGGCATTCAATTGCCCCAGCGCAACGACGTCGAGAATCCCGAGCAGTAGGATCGGAACCACGATACAGCCGAGAATCTTGCGCTTGCCACCGCGCCAGCCCAGGTCGACCGGATCTTCGCCTACCCCGCTGCTACCCTGGACATCGTCTGCGCCAAGTGTCCGGCGAAGCTCCTCTTCGACAGCGACGCGCATGTCCGTTGAAAGATCGCTAATCGTGCTCATGCGAGTACATTCGCGACCGTTGCAGGTGAGTTTGTCGAGACTTCGGTGCTGGTGTTCGCACGCAGTTCGTCGATCTGTTCGGGCGGCATGGCCCGATAGTACAACCATCCCTGGATCTGGTCGGCTCCGGCTGCCCGCACGAGATCGGCCTGCGCCTCGGTCTCGACCCCTTCTGCCGTGACACCCATTGCCATGGCCCGGGCGAGCGAGATGCTGGAGATCATCATCGCCCTGCTGCCGTCGTCCCGTTGGGCATCAACCACCAACGAGCGATCAAGTTTCAACTTCTCGAAACGGAACTGCCGCAGGAAACCGATCGAGGCATAGCCGGTACCGAAATCGTCGAGCGAAATGCTGACGCCAAAATGACGGATGACGTCGAGGCTTCGCCCGACCACCACCGGGTCGAGAACCAGGCAGGTCTCGGTCACTTCCAGTTCCAGCCGCTCGGCCGGAAAACCGGTTTCTTCCAGCACCTGCCCGACCTGGAAAGGAAATTCCGGGTTGCGCAATTGTGCAGCCGAAATGTTTACCGACAAGGTCAGGTCCGCCCATTTACGGGCATCGGTGCAGGCGCGGCGCAGCGCCCACAGGCCGATCGGATTGATCAGCCCGGTTTCCTCGGCAATCGGGATGAAGACATTGGGACCGATAGCCGCTCCATCAGGTCGTTCCCAGCGAATCAGCGCCTCTACCGCAACGATCCGGCCAGTTCCTGCATCGACCAGCGGCTGGTAGTTGAGCCGAAATTCATTGTTGGCGAGTGCCGCGCGAAGGTCGGAATCGAGATCACGGCGCGCTTCGCGGTTGCGGTCGAACTCCTCCACGAACCAGGTGCAGCGCATCTTGCCTCCGCGCTTGGACGCGAACATCGCGACATCGGCACGGCGAAGCAATTCCGAACTTTTCAGGCCGTCCTTTCCATTGCTCCGGGCCAGGCCGACACTTGCACCAACCGAAATCTGGCGTTCGCCCAATTGCATCGGAGCCTGGAACCGTTCGACCACCATGCGCGACAGCCCTTCAAGCACATTGCCGGCAATCGGACCGATCACCACGAGGGCGAATTCATCGCCCGTAAGGCGATAGAGTCTCGCTTCGTCGCCAACGGTACGCCCGATCCTTTCCGCAACCTGCTTGATCAGCGCGTCGCCGATGGCATGGCCATAGTGATCGTTGACATGCTTGAAGCCGTCGAGATCGATGAGCGCGACCGCGATTTCTTCGTCACCTTCAGCCCTGTTGGCAATATCGGCATGGATGGCGCGACGGTTGGGGAGCCGGGTCAGCCCATCAATCCGCGTGGCCATCTCGATCTGCCTCATCCCTGCGAGAACGAGCCGCACAAGTCCCCAACTCGCCATGGCAAACAGCACGGTGGCAAGTCCTGCGAGAACGGGCCACGAAAGAACACCATAGACGGCCAGTATTAGGACTGCACCGGCGATACCCAATACGAGCAAGGAATGAGCGACAATAGGCGCAAAGACGAGCTGTGCCGTCGACCAGTTCTGGGGGTTGAAACCCTTGAGCACGACTGAAAACCCCCGCATGCGACCCTACCGTAGTACCGCCTAGAATAAGGGCCAAAGGTCTAACTATCGGTTAAGCATTGACCGGCCCGGAGCGGGCATTTCGGCAATGCTGGAATCCGGCGCTGTCAGTGCCGGCTGAAAGATCCCGGGCAAGCCGCTGGCGGGTGTGAAAGCCTGGGTCTGCCCCACTGTCGTTTCCCCAACTCCCAACAACAGATAGGCGTCGTGGGCCATTGCCTCGAACAGCCGCTCAAAGACCTGCTGGCGGACAGCGGGATCGAAATAGAGCAAGACATTGCGGCAGAGCACCAGGTCGAACGGGCCCCCGGTCGCAAGAGGTTCGAGCAGATTATGCTGGCGAAAGCTGACCATCCGCCGCAGCGACTCATCGATCTGCCAACCGCGTTCATTCTGTTCGAAACAGCCCAACATCTGCGTGACGGTCAGACCCCGCTGGACTTCGAATTGCGAGAATGTCCCCGCACGTGCGGTTTCGACGATCCGCGGCGAGATATCGGTCCCGAGCAGTTCCAGTTTCCAACCGTCCCAACGCTCGCGCTGCGATGCCAGTAACATGGCAACGGAATAAAGCTCCTGTCCGCTCGAGCAGCCGGCAGACCAGATACGCAATGTCCTTTGGCCCCGGCGTTTTTCGTGCAGGCGCGGCAGAATATCCCGTTCCAGCAGGTCGAACAGGCCCTTGTCCCGGAAGAAATAGGTCTCGTTGTTGAGCAGCGCTTCGACAACCTCGCCCGCCAACTGGTCACCACCCGGCTGTGTCAGCAGGCAGACAAGCTGCTCGACATTGGAAATATCGTGGCGGCGGAAAACTCCGGCAAGCGCACCAGATATGCGCCACATCCTGCCCGCCCCGAGTTGCTGGCCTGTACGTGCCCGCAGGAGATCTGCAACGATCTGAAGTGAGGCCGGATTTTCTTCGGTCATTTCGCCTGAACGCTTTCAACGATAAACGCTGCCAGTTCTTCGGGTGCGCCAACCGCTGCCGCGAGCCCTGCCTCGACGATGCCGCGCGGCATTCCGAACACGGCGCAACTGTCTTCATCTTGCGCCAGCAGAGCCCCCCCCGCATCGAACAGGCTACGCGCGCCAAGTGATCCATCGCGCCCCATCCCCGACAGGATAATCCCCATGCCGCGCGCGCCGTAGAGGCTGGCGACCGATTCCAGCATCGGATCCACTGATGGCCGGCAACCGCTAGGCACTTCGTAATCGGCTATCTCGGCGACAACGCGGTTATCTTCGCGGCGCAGCGTCAGGTGCCCATCGCCTGGAGCGACGAGAATCTGGCCCGGCTCAACCGTCATTCCATCGGCCGCGACCCGCGTCTTTCTGCCTGACATTGACGCAAGTTGGCGGGCAAAGATCGACATGAAGGAACTCGGCAGGTGCTGGGTCACCAGAATGGGCAGCTCTATAGAGGGCGACAGCTTGTCGAGCAGGCGTCCCAGCGCATGGATTCCGCCGGTGGACGCTCCGATTGCAACAATAGCGGGGGCTCGCCCGGATATTGCCGATGGTGAGGGCTTCCACTGCTGTTGATGTGTACGGTCGACGCGCGCAATTGCCACAATCTTGCTGACCAGCTCTTCCCGATAGGCGTCGGTAAAGGCGCCCGAACGCGGCTTGGCGAGCGTATCAGCGGCACCCATAGCGAGCGCTGCAAGGGTGGCTTTCGCGCCCGCTGTCGTAAGCGTTGAAACAACGCAAACCTGGGCTCCGCGCGCTTTGGCAAGTATCTGCGGCAGGGCTTTCAGCCCGCCCATCCCTGGCATTTCGAGATCCAGGAGGATTACGTGGACCTGACGGCCGTCGAGCAATTCCAGTGCCACCTCCGCGCTGCCTGCGGTGGCCACCACCTCCATGTCGGGACGAGCCTCGATCGTGCGGACGAGAGCAGAACGGGCGGTCAGCGAATCATCGACCACCATGACCCTGATATGGCCCTGGCGACCGACACTTGGCGGAGAAAGACCCTGGTTTTTAGCGAGGGCAGAACCCATCACGGGCTCCTTCAGGCGCAGCCCACCAACTGGAGCTTGATCTGCAAAGTCTCGTGATCGAACGGCTTCATGACATACTCGTCGGCACCGGCATCTATTGCCTCGCGAATATGTGCGACGTCATTCTCGGTCGTGCAGAAGACCACCTTGGGTTCGCCGCCACCGGGGCGCGCGCGAAGCTGGTTGATAAATTCGATGCCGCTCATCACCGGCATGTTCCAGTCGAGAAGGATGACATCGGGCATCGCCTCGCTGCACTTCTCGAGCGCTTCCTGCCCATGTTCGGCCTCTACAACTCCGAAACCGAGGGTTTCGAGAATATGGCGGGATACCTTCCGGATGACCCGCGAGTCATCGACGATCAGACAGGATTTCATCAATAAATTCCTTTGCAACCGCGTTGGTCCTAACGCGCCATGGTTTCCAATCGATTAAGCAGCCTCGCGTGAAGGGCCTGCCAACAATGCGGGCAAGTCCAGCATGAGAGCTGGGCCGAAGGCTGTTTCAATCACACCTGTCGCGACCGAGCTCCAAGTAGCCCCCAATCCCCTGGGAGCAGGTGCCAAGTCACTTTTCGCCATCGTGACATCGAGGATCGCATCGACCCGCAGGGCATAAAGATAGTCATCACACAGGGCGACGATGCACCGCGTTTCTTCTTCTCCGTCCTGCTGATGATCGGTGGACTTGAGGCCGATAGCGCGCTGGCAGTTGACTACGGTCAGGGCCCGTGAACGCTGTGCCCCGACCCCTTCGATCCAGTGGGGCGCGCGCGGAGCGGGCGTCACCTTTTCGAGCTCGCTTACAGATGCGACATCCTTCGCCGGCAGCGCGACATGGCGGCCCGCTACAATAGCTACCAGCAGAAGATCCCCTTCCATCAATGCGTCTCCTCGTGGCAGGCATCACCCCAGTCCGCGATCACTGCATCGGCATCGAGCAAGGGCGTGGGCCGCTCGTTCACCACAACATATCCGCGGGTCAGCGGCTCGCTGGCGTCATCCTTGATCGGATCCTTGAGCGGCGCGACATCGATAATGGCGCGCACTGCGAAGAACGCCTCGCGCCCGTCGGCCCGCAAGCGCAGCAGGCGCAGCCTTTCGCGGTCCGGCTCGCTGGTACCCAGTCCGCCCAGCACACGCATTCTGCCGTCGATCACCGCCCTGCTGGCGTCGGCATGGCGTTCGATGGTCGCGCTATCGATAGTCTCGATGCGCTCGACGCGGTCCATTTCGACCGCTCGCTGCTGGCCATCTTGATCTATGAAGAGCATCACGCGAACTGCTTCTACGCGATCTGCATCGCTAGCCTGCTCGACGTCGACCGTGACCGCACGCGAACGCCCGTCGGTGACGATGTCGTGATCGACTGCAATGCTGTTGATATCGAGCGCCAGGACCGGAGTGCCATCGGACAACAGGGTCGCGCCTGTATAGAGGCGCGTATTGGTCACCGCCGGGGCAATCGGCTTGATAACCGCCTCGTCGTGATCGAGCACCTTGTCGACTGCAATCGCGCTGATCTCGGTCGGCGAATGGCGGATGACAATAAAGGTGCGCCGGGTCACCGGCAGGTCGTTTTCCTGCCCCAGGACGTCCGACAACGCGATACACGGTATGCGGCTGCCACGAAAATTGATGAACAGGCCGTCGCCTATCTCGGTATAACCCAGGTCGGGATCGCCGCCATAGATGACCTCCTCGACGCCCGAGCGGGGCATGGCGAAACGCTGTCCCACGCTCTTGACCGTCAGGGTTGCAATGATGCTGAGCGTGAGCGGCAGTCGCATGAATATCGTCGTACCTTCGCCGACATTGCTGCTGACGCCGATCGTGCCTCCGATCCGCTCGATATTCGAACGCACGACATCCATTCCCACCCCGCGCCCGGAGAGCGAAGTGACTTCGGCAGCTGTCGACAGTCCCGCTGCGAATATCAGATTGTGCTTTTCTGCTGTTTCCATCTCGACGGCGTCCTGCTCGGTGACAATGCCCGCCTCGACCGCCTTTTCGACAAGCTTGTCGGCATCGATGCCGCGCCCGTCATCGCTGACCACGAGGAAGATCTGGTTGCCGGCCTGCCTGGCAGAAACCGACACCACGCCGATCTCGCGTTTGCCGGCTTCTCGTCGCTCAGCCGGACATTCCAGCCCATGACCGATGGCGTTGCGAATGATGTGCGTCAGCGGATCGCGGATCGACTCGATCATTTCGCGGTCTAGCTCGACGTCCTGGCCTTCCAGATCGACCATGACCTGCTTTCCCAGTTCCTGGCCAAGATCGCGAACCAGCCGCGGCAGAGCTGAGAACAGAAACTCGATCCGCTGCATCCGCATACGCGTTGCGGCGTCGCGGACATCGTCGAGTATCGAGGTCATGCGTTCGAACGGACCGTCAACGCGCGGATCGCTGCCGACCTCGCGGAGCACCCGCGCCAGATCGTTGCGCGCCAGGACCAGATCGGACACGCCGCTCATCATGCGATCGAGCAGGTCAACCGGCAGGCGGATTGAACGCTGGACGGCAACTTGCCTGTTTCTCACCTCGCTCAATGCGCCGCCCGTAGGCTTCGCCAGCGCGGCTGCCTCGGCGCTGTCCGGATCGTGCGCCAGCGCGTTGATCAGGGCCTGGTCGCCTTCCTGCGCTACTTCCTCGCCTGCTTCGACCGCGTCGGTCAAGGCACCGATCCGATCGATAATGGCGAGGACGGCGCTGACCAGGTTTTCATCCGCTATACGGCGACCTGAACGGACTTCGCCGAGGGCGTCCTCGGCTGCATGACTGAGAGACTCGAGGCGGGGAAAGTCGAAAAACCCGCAATTGCCTTTCACGGTGTGGACGAAACGGAAGATCACATCGAGACGCTCGCGGTCCTCTGGCTCGCTCTCCCAGGCAACCAGCTCGCTTCCCAACGCCTCCAGCATTTCGCGGGTCTCGGCCACGAATTCCGCCAGCAGATCGTCCATGTGCATATCCCTGCCACCCCTCGTCGGACGAAGCTTATGGCAAGCGATGGTTAACAGCCGGTAAGGGCGCGCCATTAAGGCATCTTGCGCACGCAACCTATCCAGTGGCCGGAGAAAAGGTGGTGAGCCCTGCTGGGTTCGAACCAGCGACCTACTGATTAAAAGTCAGTTGCTCTACCGACTGAGCTAACGGCCCGACCA